>DASSGE010000218.1:0-5087 GCA_035693605.1 Binatia bacterium | reverse complement strand
TTTATGAGGTCGGCGACGCCAAGGAAACAAATTTGCCGCAAAAGTTTCACCCGCTAGTGCGCTTCGCTGTCCTCGCCGGCGAGTCTGATCCTTTCGATCCGATGGAAAAAGCCTTCAAGGATCTCGGCGATCGCTATCTCGATGGCGGCACGGACGCTAACAATTGGACGCTGGCTCATGAATATTCGCTGGCGCCGGAGTTGCTCGCTATGTCGCATGTTTGGCGCACAGCGGAAAATCACAAACATGTCATCGCCAGCAAAGGTGCGCCTGAAGCGATCGCCAGTCTATGCCATTTCGACGCTGATCGACTGGGTAAACTGGCACGGGCGGTCGATGCCATGGCTGCCGACAGCCTGCGCGTCCTGGCCGTGGCCAAAGCAGAATTTGTCAGCGACGCCTGGCCGGCGAGTCAGCATGACTTTGATTTTACATTTCTCGGCTTGATCGGTCTCGCCGATCCGGTGCGCCCGGAAGTTCCCGCGGCGATTGCGCAATGCCACGGCGCCGGCGTCAAAGTGGTCATGATCACCGGTGACTATCCCTCCACCGCTGCCGCGATCGGGCGAAAAATCGGCCTGCCGGGGGCAGGTCGGATCATTACCGGCGCGGAAATCGAGCGCGTCCATGAAGGCGACTTGCGCCGCCGCATTGCCGATGCGGCAATCTTCGCGCGCATGTTACCGGAACAGAAACTCACTCTGGTCGATGCTTTCAAAGCCAATGGCGAAGTCGTCGCCATGACCGGCGACGGCGTCAACGACGCGCCGGCGCTCAAGGCCGCCCATATCGGTATCGCCATGGGCGGGCGCGGGACGGATGTGGCGCGCGAAACCGCGTCGCTGGTGTTGCTCGACGATAATTTCGCCACGATTGTCGAAGCGATCCGCGCAGGCCGGCGCATTTTCGACAATTTGCAGAAAGCCCTGGGATTTATTTTTTCTATTCATGTGCCGATTGCCGGCCTGGCGCTGGTGCCGCTCATCTTCGATTGGCCGCTGCTGCTGACACCGGTTCATATTGTTTTCCTCGAACTGATCATCGATCCCGCCTGCTCCATAGCCTTCGAAGCAGAACCGGAGGAAGCCGATGTGATGGAGCGCCCGCCGCGCGATCCGACGGCGCCGCTGTTTGGCGTCCGAGATATTGCTCTGAGCCTGCTTCAAGGCAGCACGGTCTTGATCACGGTGCTCGCGGTCTTTACTCTAAGCCTGTACAAGGGCTACGGCGAGGCCGATGGCCGCACACTCACCTTCGCGACCCTGATCGCCGGCATGGTCAGTTTAATCTTTGTCAACCGTTCCCGGTCGCGCGGCATTTTTCATGCACTGCGCTCGCCGAATCGAGCTTTTTGGTGGGTCGTTGGCGGCGCGTTCGGCTTTCTTAGCGCGGTGATCTATGTACCGACGTTGCGCGATGTTTTCCGCTTTAGCCCATTGCATCCAACGGATCTGGCAATCTGCTTCGCCGCCGCTACCGTGAGTTTTCTGTTGCTTGAATTATTCAAAATCAAACGCCGATAAGCCATCGATCGCCGCAGGATAATCCAGACTTTTTTTTATTTGCTGGAAAAATCGTCAACCCTTCGGTATACACTGTGCTTGATTATCGAAGTTTCCAGCCGCAACTTGCGACGTCAAGAGGTAAGAGTTTTGGCAACCTACGCAGTCACAACCGTCATCGCTCTATGCATCATTCTGATCGGCGTATTAACGCTGCGGCCGTCGATCACGGCGGCGCAGGGCGGCAAGATCGTCGCTTTCCTGGCGTTTTTTATCCTGCCGATTGTCGCGACCGTCATGGGCTCCTCGATTCACCTGGAGAACTCGACATCGACGAACTTTTGCTTGTCGTGCCACGTCATGGAGGCCCATGGCAAGAGCCTGTACATCGACGATCCTACCTACGTGCCCGCCGCGCATTTTCAAAACAATCGGATCCCTAAGGATCACGCCTGCTTCACTTGTCATACCGACTACACCATGTTCGGCGACGTCAATGCCAAACTGCGCGGCCTCAGGCATCTATACGTTTATTACCTCAAAGGCGCGCCGACTAAACTCGCGCTTTATGAACCCTTCAAGAATCGCGAATGCCTCCATTGCCATGCCGATGGACGGTCTTACGAAGAAACTACGCCGCATAAGGAAATGAAGGATCAGCTGACCAATAACGATATGTCCTGCTTGACTTGCCACACTAAGATTCACGACGTGGCCAACATCGACAAAACCAAAAAGTGGAAAGGGCCCGGGGCATAAATGGACAGAGCCGCGCGCTTGCAGCGCAAACTGAAAACCGCAGCTTTCTTGTTGATGGTCGGCCTAGCCGTTGAAGGGATATCTCTCCACTGGGCTCATCCGACCAGTTTTATGCTTTTTATTATTCTCGGCGGCGTTTTGGTTATTGCAGGAATAGCGCTTTACCTGATCGCCATTGTTACCGCCTGAGCGCGCTGGAAAAGAAACCCGCAGAGACCTTGCCGGGCGGGATTCAGCCGACGAGATGATAGTCATGCCGGCCTCGGCCGGCATGACAAAACGGACAATTGATTGCAGTCAGTTGACCAGTTTAAGCCTTATCCCGGGGAAGCGATTGATTAACTACGTTACTTCGCCAAGGAGCGCGAATACGCTAGCGACTGTTTTTGCTCCTCTTTGGTCAGCTTGGACGGCGGCATTTTTCCGGCGCCTTCGGCGATAATTTTCAGCAATTGCTCGTCCGACTTCTTTTTGGTTTCGGCACCAACGATATTCAAACCCTTCTCGAAGCCTGGGATTTTCGCCATCTTTTCATTGCCTTTGCCATCGGCACCATGACAGCCCATGCAAGATTTTTCGTAAATCGCTTTGCCGCTGTCAGCCTCACCGGCCATAACGGGTGAAGCGAGCCCAGATGCAATCCATAACCCCAATACTGTTAAGCCAATGGTATTTTTCATTACAATTCCTTCCTTTCTTTTCTGGACCAAAATTCTTTAGTCGTGGGTTTCCCGTTCGAGGCCGGGCCGTCTGCGAGTTGGACGCCGTCGACCGTCAAACAATTCAAAAATATGAGCCACTTTCCACTTTTGCCAGTGAGCCGGCAGCCTTTCGTCCCCCTATTGGTGATCTCGTACGATTTATTTCATCGGACTCATGGTATAACCGAGATACGTCAGGACAACCGAATAAACAATCAGCAAAAGCCCGAAGCCGGCAGCCAACCGGCTCCAAGTTCGCGCCGCGGCCGCTCTCCGGTCAAGGAATGGCATGGCGATCAGGATCAAGCCGACAAAGCCGAACCCGACAACGCCCAATAACTCTCCCTCAATGCCGAGGATATGCGCCGGTAGCAGTTTGAGGGTCTGAAACATCGCCATGAAATACCATTCAGGCTTGATACCGGCCGGCGCCGGCTGGAAGGGGTCGGCTTTTTTACCCAATTCGGCCGGGAAATATGCCGCCAGTGCCGCCAGAACGCCAAGGGCACAGAGCCAACCGACCAGATCGCGCAGAAAAAAGTTCGGAAAAAAAGGCATCGCGCGCTTTTCGGCGCCATCCAATGCGGTGCTCGGCGGCCGGCTCATGCCATGTTTCTGCACCAGGAAAAGATGCAGCCCAAGAACGACGGTCACGAGCGCCGGCAGGATGGCGACATGGATACCGTAAAACCTTGTCAAGGTCGCCCCGGTGACTTCATTCCCGCCGCGCAGCAAGCGGCGCAGAAAAGGTCCGATTACCGGTATGACCCCGGGAATCTCGGTGCCGACCCGCGTGGCAAAGAAAGCCAGCTCATTCCATGGCAAGAGATAGCCGGTAAAGCCAAACGCGAGGCTCAAACCGAGCAAGCCGGCGCCCGACAGCCAAGTCATTTCGCGCGGACGCCGGTAAGCATTGAGCAGCAGCGCGCTGAAAAGGTGAACGAACATGGCAAAGATCATCAGGTTGGCCGACCATGCATGAATCGAGCGGACCAGCCAACCGAACTGCACTTCGGTCATGATGAACTGGATCGACTCGAAAGCCTCACCGGCGCTGGGGCGATAATAAAGCAACAGCAGAATCCCGGTGCCGACCTGGATCGCGAACAAGAATAGCGTCATGCCGCCGAAGTAATACCAGAAGGTATGGCGATGCTGCGGCACTTCCTTCTTTTTGGCGAGTTTGGCGAAGTCGCTCAATCCGACCCGTTCATCGAGCCAGAGATAAAGCTTGCCGCGCTTGGGGCTGTCGTGCTCCATCCGATTAGCCTCTCTTGCTCACGACGATTTGGTCGGCGCGGACATTGACGACAAACTGTTCGAGAGGTTTGGGCGGCGGGCCTTCGACATTTCTACCGTTGAGATCGAAATGCCCGTTGTGACAAGCGCACCAGATATGATTGATGTCCGAGCGATATTGCACGATACACGCCAGATGCGTGCATACCGCGGAAAACGCCTTGAGCTCCCCGCCGCTGTCCTTGACGAGAATCCCCGCCTGGCTGCCGAAACGAAAAATCTGTCCGCTGTTCGGTTTCACCTCCTGGGGCTTGAGTGCCAACGTCACTGTGTGCGCGGTTGATTCCTCGACCTCAGGCGGAATCAGATAGCGGCTCAATGGATAGGTCACCGAAATTAAAAACGCTCCCGCCGTGGTACCCAAGAACCAGTTAAGCAGGTTTCTCCGTCCCTGATCGACGGCTAAAGTTGTTTCATCATCGGCCATAACAAACCGTTCCTCATCGGGCTATTTTCGGCGCCGCTCCATCTGGCGGATCTTAAGAACCAGACCCACGACCAGCGCAAAGATGATCAACGCCGAAATCACCAACCCCTTGCGCCGGAACCGTAACTCTTCGAGCGCACGCACGGCTCGGCTATGCGCCTTTTCGGCGACTTTTAATCCAGGCGCAACTTCTTTGTCGAGAATCACTTGGTCAAAACCATGAATCGCCGCGCGCGCTTTAATCAATGCCGTCTTGGCGTCGTTGAGCTCAAACAAAGGCTGACTGACTTCCATGCCGGCGTGCTCGGCCGTAACCAGAAGCGCATTGGCCTTGTCGTAATCGTTCTTCAAACGCTCGATTGAACCAAGCATTTTGGCGGCAAGTAGAGCGCCCGAGGA
>DASSGE010000217.1:0-2959 GCA_035693605.1 Binatia bacterium | reverse complement strand
CCGCGGCAGTAGATTAGCCGCGTCGGTCGTCGGCAACCCGGCTACAACGAGCCCTCTTCCAAATGATCGAAGGGCTGCGCTAGGCATTTCCCCGCGCCATAGTTGGATCACAATCATTGCTCACTGGTCATGTAATCCTCCAGCACGCCGCGACGCCGATACAGCAGCAGTTCGGTGCATCGCAGTGCAAATGTAACCGAAGATCCCGGTTGTAGTTCCGGACCCGTGCGACCCAATTACCAGCCGACACAAGTTGCAATCCCGGGCAAGTATCAAATATTGTGAGCCGTGAAGCTGTCCTTGCGGGTTCGTTTCGCGGCGCTTCTACCGCGCAGCTTGGAGGTTCATGCCGGAGTCAGATTCGGTCGTCAGCGATATCCTCGTCATCGGTGCCGGAGGGTGCGGACTCATGGCCGCTCTGGTCGCGGCGAACAAGGGCGCGCGGGTCTTGCTGTTGGAGAAGACGGACAAACCGGGAGGCGGGACCGCTTTCTCTTCCAAAGGCATCCGCGCTGCCGGCAGCCGCCGGCAGCGCGAGTTGCAGATCGCCGACACTCCGGAACTCTACGCCCAGGATATCCTGCGCCGGAACAACAACGAGAGCGATCCGGTCCTGACTCAGCGGCTCGCGGAAACTTCCGGACGCGTGGCCGACTTTCTGACCGATATGGCGGGGATCGAATTTCAGCTCGGCGAGTTCGCCTTTGGTCATGGGGCGCAGCGATCGCACTCGTGGAAGGCGGAAAAAACCATCACCGATTTTCTCTTCGAAGCGGTCGAGCGCAAGAACAATATCCAGCTGCGATTCTCGACGCCGGTATTGTCACTCCAACAGGAAGCGGGCGGCGCGGTAACCGGCGCGGCGACAAAAGACGGCGTAATCACGGCGCGAAAAATTATCCTCGCCTCGGGCGGCTTCGGCGCGAGCGCAGAGCTTTTGGCCCGGTACATCCCCAAGGCGCTGGACATTCCTTTCCCGGGTCACCACGGCAGCACCGGCGACGGCATCAAGATGGGTTTGGCGCTCGGCGCGGCGACGGAAAACATGGGCGCCTTCCAGCCATACCCCGCCTACATCGGCCCGGGAAAACGCGCGGTGGCGCCCGAAGTGGCCCTATCCGGTGGCATCATGGTCGACGCCGGCGGCAAGCGTTTCGTCGACGAAACCCGGTATCCCGGCGGGCTCGGCACCAAAATGCTCGATCTGCCCGGCAAGCGGGCTTACGAAATCTTCGACGAGCGTATCTACCACTTGCATCGCAACGCGCCGGGACTGCGAAACCTGTCGATTTACTTCGACGCGGGGCTTTTGCTCAAGGCCGACACGCCGGAACAACTCGCAGCCAAATTGGCCATCGACCGTGAAGGGTTGAAACGAACCATTCAAGAGTATAACGACAGCGCGACAAGCGGCGGCCGTGACGCGTTCGGACGTGCGCTGCCGCAACCGTTAAAAGGACCCTTCTATGGCATCAAAGTCACGGTGGCGCTGTACCATACACAAGGCGGGTTGAAGGTAACCCCCGACGGCCAAGTCCTGCGCGCCGACGGCTCGATCATCCCCAACCTTTACGCCGGCGGCGGCGTGGCCGTCGGTGTATCCGGCAAGGGTTTGGAAGGGTATCTACCGGGCAACGGGTTGCTCGCCTCTCTAGGTCTGGGCATGAGAGCGGCCGAGCACGCGGTGGCCTCGCTCGTTATTAGATGAATGCCGGCGTGGGTGAATCGACATGAAATGTCTTTCGCAACTTTGGTTGCGGCTTACCAGACCGGGAACTCCTTGTTAAAAAATCCGAATGGTGCAGCGGGGGGTGGGGCAATGAAGAAACTTACGATCTCAGCGGTGTTGTCAATATGCGCTTGCGCATCATTGGTGGGGCATGGATATGCTCAGTCCGATTTTTACAAGGGCAAAACGATTACCGTAGTGCAGATCGTCAGCGCCGGCGGCACTGGAGATCTGCGCCGTAAAGCTCTTTTCCCTTTTTTACAGAAATACATCCCGGGAAATCCGACGATTGTATCCGATTACATGCCGGGAGGCGGAGGTCGAAAGGCGGCAAACCATGTTTACCGCGTCGCCCGCCCCGATGGCTTGACCATAGGTGGTATGTCGTCTTCTCTGGTGACCAACGCGATACTCGACACCAGCGGGGTGCAGTACGATATCGACAAACTGATTTATCTGGGGTCTCCCGTCAGCGTCTTTCATTATGTTTTTCTTACGCGCAAAGAGGCGGGCCTAAACAGTTTGGAGAAATTGCGCGCTGCGACCGGGGTGAGAATCGGCGCTCAAGAAGTGGGACATGACATCTATATTACCGGGCGGCTGTTTGCCTATCTGATGAGTTTGAAAGAGCCGCGATTCGTGACCGGCTACGGCGGTCCGGAAATCGACATTGCGTTGGCGCGGGGCGAGCTGGACGGCAGGGCGAATGCCGCGGAAACATTGTCCCAACGCAATTCCGAGGAAATGAAAAAAGGACTGCTCGATCTCCACGCGCTGGTCGAAATACCCAAGGGCAAGAGGCCCGATGGATTCGAGCGCATGCCCGAAATCGAAAGCTTCGCCAAATCCGACACCGAGCGAAAGCTCTTAACTATGTACCGCGCCTTCCGCCTCGTCGGCACGCCGTACGTCCTTGCGCCGGGAACCCCCAAGTTGCAGGTGCAAATTCTCCAGGACGCAATGCGCAAAGCTTTCAAGGACCCGGATTTTCATCGAGAGTTCAAAAAATTGTCGGGCTTCGACGCCTCGCCGCTGATGCCCGAAGAGCAGGAGAAAGCGATTCGCGAGCTGCCGCGTGACCGCGACGTGGTGGAACTTTTCAAGAAACTTTCGGGTCCGGATCCGCTGCCGGCCCGCTAATCGAATAGCGACTCACGAAGCCCGGGAAACCTTCGGTCATCTACGATGGCCAGAGCTTTAGATGATTGTTGTCGTAGACCGATACCAATC
>DASSGE010000216.1:0-2355 GCA_035693605.1 Binatia bacterium | reverse complement strand
TCGCATGCGACATAGATCCGGTATTCGCGGAACAGCTCTTTGCACGAAGAAAATTTCCAGCGTGCGTTGGGAAAACTCGGCCGCGGCCGGGCGGAACGCTTCAAGTGATGATAGAGAAACGGCACCCAACTCGCCGACACTTCGAGAAAGCCGAATTTCAAGGCGGGAAATTTCTCAGGGATCTCGCTGGCAACCAGATCACGGAAGCCGACGATGGGCGGCACATGGGACGAGGCGAAGGTACCGTTCAGTTCGAGGTCAAAAAAGTCGAGCAGGTGGCGGCAGCCTTGGCCGGTATGGATGCAGATCGCCAGGCCGAGCTTTTCGGCCTCGGCGTAGATCGGCATGAAATGGGGATTGTTCAAGGTGAGCGAGCCGACGATGCCGCTGAAGAATATCCCTACGGCGCCATTTTGCTTGGCTTGGCGCATCTGTTCGATCGATGCGTCGATCGATTTTAGCGGCAGCACGGTGACCCAGCGCAACCGGCTGTTCGACTTGCGATAAACTTCACCGAGGAATTTATTGTACGCGCCGCATAGAGCTACCTGAAGCTTGGCGTCATCGGTCACGTCGATGAGAAAAAGCGTCGGGTAGATCACCTGGGTCTCGACGCCAGCCTTGTCCATGTCGGCGAGGCGGGCCGGAACGTCGGTGATCTCGCGGCAGCCGAGGGCGATGTCCGTGCGATTGGCTTCGCGCTTCGACGCCGTCGGTGTGATGATGCGGAAACCGCCCTTGCCCGAGGCCTTTGGAAAGATGTTGCCGTCGATGAGCCACAAAACGTTGAAGTCCCGGTACATCGTGTCGTCGGGCGCCGAAACCATGACCGGCCGGCGGTGGTACATTTCTTTGTCAAAATATTTCCACATGCTCTCCGACTCGGCGATATGGGTGTCGGCGTCGATGATACCTGACATATTCAGATTCCTCCGAGCAATGGGCTTTGCACCACGAAGTGTTGATAAGCTTATGCTCGTCCCGAGACTATGAAATTGCACGGCGCCCCTCCAACGGAACTTTCATTGACTCGTCATACCGGCGAAAGCCGGTATCCATCCCCGCCCTCCGATGGATGCCGGCCTCCGCCGGTATGACGGAACCTTCGTGCCAATTGGTTGCCTGGATCATAACTGCCCATGTATTTTCAACGAAGATCACGAAGGGGTTCGGATAAATTATTTTTCGAGCTTCGTGCGCTTCGTGTCCTTCGTGGTGAGTATCCTAACTCATCGCGTAAAACCGCTTGGCGTTCTCGCTGAAAACTTTTCGTTTCACCTGTTCCGATAAATCATTTCTCGCCCAGAACTCCGGGATGTCTTTGGCGAACACGCCGGCTTCGCGCTCGTGCGGGAAATCGGTGGGGTACATCATGAAGTCTTCGCCCATCTCGCGCACGACCACGTCCAGAGTCTTT
This sequence comes from Binatia bacterium, assembly GCA_035693605.1. Lineage (GTDB taxonomy): Bacteria > Desulfobacterota > Binatia > UBA9968 > UBA9968 > DP-20. The sequence goes on along the minus strand of DASSGE010000216.1, from coordinate 938 downwards.
TCGTCGGTCTCACAGGTAATGTAGATATTGCCGCTCGTGAAATAGTCGCTGGGCTTCTTGCTCAGCGGGAAGTGCTTGCGCTTGCGGTCGATGTGGTTTTTCTCGTCCAATCTGTCCATCATGTAGGGAATCCAGCCGGCGCCGGCCTCGAGGAAGCCGATGCGCAGTTTGGGAAACAGATCGAAAACCCCGTCCAAGACCACGCTGGTCAGTTGGATCATCTGCGCGATCGGATGCTCGAGGGTGTGGATCATTGACATGGTTTGGAGAAAGTCGAAACCCAAGCCGCTGCTCACAGCGCCATGCACCGTGAGCGGTACGTTTAGTTCCTGGGCTGTTTGATAGATCGGATAAAAATCCTGATGGCCGTAACCTTTGCTCAACTTCGTCACCGCCGGCAGCAGGCCGGCGACCATGCCGTATTCCTTCACCGCCCGGCGCAGTTCATTGGCCGCTTCTTGCGGGTTGTGCACCGGCAAGAGAGCGACTCCTTTTAGCCTGGTGTCGATCCGGCAATACCGGTCATAGAGCCAGTTGTTGTACATGCGCGCGACCACACAGGCCCAATCGGCATCTTGGATCAACCCTAAGGAGAGGCCTGCGGTCGGGTACAACACCGCGGCGGAGATTTTCGAACCTTCGATGAACTGGACCCAGCTATTCACGTCGACGTTGGTGACCTTGTTCAGGCCACGGACAAAGCCGCGCGGCCAGCCGTCGAGGGAAGGGAAGATTGAAAACGTGCCGGTGCGCCGGTGGCCTTTGTAGTCGCCGTCGAAGTACTGCTCCAACTCAGCGTCGGTCTCCAACACATGGCCGTCCGCATCGATTACTTCGACTCCGTCCATCGATTGATTCCTCCAGAGTGTTCGTGAACGAACATCCTACTTGTCGTTGCTTAACACCCGGCGGAGAGCACTGTCAATTCGATGGATCAC
>DASSGE010000215.1:0-5962 GCA_035693605.1 Binatia bacterium | reverse complement strand
CTCACGTTGGTTCGGGATCACGGGCATGGGTCGTCGGCTTTGCACCTTCGCGGGAGATAAATCCGAAATGACGCCGTTTACACTACTCAATCCCTCATGCTAAACAGCAATGGAACCACTCGGAGGAGGAAACCATGGCCCAGATCGTCTCGATCATCGGCATCACGCACAATCCTTTTATGCCCCGCCTATTTCAACAGCCGCAGCAGCCACCCGGTGCCGCGAAAATCAAAGAACGCATCTCGATGATGCGGCAGAAGCTTGCCGAAGCCAACGTCGATGTGCTCGTGTGCATCGGCAACGATCATCTGCACCAGTTTTTCATGGACAACATGCCCGCGTTCATGATCGGCAAAATGGAGCAGTATGATGGAACGTTCTACGACGAAGAGCGCGAATTCGGATTGCCCAAGTGCAAACTCCAAGGCGATCTCGACGTCTCCGACGCAATCATGGAAGGCGCCTTCGACCGCGGCGTCGACTTTTCTTATTCAAACGAATTGACCATCGATCACTCGATCATCGTGCCAATGATGTTCGTCCGTCCGGAAATGGATATCCCCATCGTGCCGATCCTGACCAATTGCATCGCCCCGCCGATGCCGCGGCCCAAACGCTACTTCGAGGTCGGCAAAGCGCTGCGCGCGGCGATCGACACTCTGCCCACGAACAAACGCATCGGCGTGCTGGTCAGCGGCCATCTTTCGCTGGAAATCGGCGGCCCGAAAATGTTCGAGCCCAAGCTGACCGATCCCAACTTCGACGTCAACGCGGTCGGCTGGATCGTCAATGGCGATATCGACGCCGCGGCCGAAGCTTGCGACCCCGGTAATGTGATCCAGTATGGCAACATGACCACCGGCTATTTAAATTTTTTAATGATGATGGGCATCGCCAACAGCGCCAAGCCGTCCTATGCCGAAGGACTCGACGCCGGTTTCCCGGCCATTCCATTTTTCAGTTGGGACCAACAGCCCGAGGCTTAATCAGCGAGAGAACTGCCAATGGATTTTAGAATTCTAGCCACCGTATTCACTTCCGTATTCATTGCCGAACTCGGCGATAAAACCCAACTGGCGACCATGCTGTTTGCATCGGACAAAGACACCAGCAAACTCACGATCTTTCTCGGCGCCGCCGCGGCGCTGGTCGTGACCTCCGCCATCGGCGTCGTTGCGGGTTCGGTGGTTTCACAATATGTCAGTGCCAAGACGTTACAGTATGTCGCCGGAATCGGCTTTATCGGAATCGGCATCTGGACTTTGGTGAAAGCCTAGTCAAGGAGCGATTATGAGCAAATACTTAATGAACAAACTGATCCACCTGGTCAATATGGATGAGAAAGCGGAAGAAAAGTACTGCGCTAACCCGCGCGCGTTCGTCGAAGAGTGGGAGAAAACTCAGAAGCTAAAGCTAACGCCGGAAGAGCGCGAAGCGCTAGCGACCAAGGATTACGGCAAGCTCTACGCGCTCGGAGCGCATCCATTTACGTTGTGGAGCTTCACCGAAGCGGTCTGGGTGCATGAAGTGCCGCGACCCGAACTGGTGGCGGATTACAAGGCTAAAGCCGCCAAGGCGGGATATCCGAATTTTAAAACGTGAGAAGAAGGCAATAGGCTCAAGGCAACAGGCAATACTTCGGACGGAAAAAGATTCCGAAAGCTTACTCTTGCCTATTGCCCGTTGCCTGTTGCCTGTTGCCTGTTGCCTAGTATACGCCTTCCAATCGCTCACACCGCATAGCAAATCTGAGATCACCAACAGGTGCGATAAATTATTCTGCTCAGCCTGGCGTAACACATGGGGCGGGTCGCGGCCTTCTTGAATATCACGGATGGCCTTTTGCATAAGCTTGCGCGCCGCTACGATGGCGATATCGGACGACGCAATATTTTCTCCGGTGCGGTCCTGAACTGCGCCTTGGCTGGTGGTGGCGAAAACATCGTGCGTCTGAAAGCCGCTGCCCATGCCAGTATAAGTCTGCGTCTTCATCGCCGCGCGGTTCTGCATAAATCGGTTCGACTCGCTGCGCACCGGCCGGTAACGTTCGTCGACTTCTGAAAGCGACTTGTCGATCACGGCTTGATCGAGCGGGGCTTCGCGGTTGAAGAAGAAACAATATTTCCAGTGATGCGTGTCGTCGATCGGCACATGCCAGTTGATGCCATAGCCTTGACCGCCAGTCTGACCGGGGAAGGTGCTCAGATTTGGCAGGATAAAGTTGGACACCCGCAGGTAGATTTTATCTTTGCCGATCCGGCGCACCGAATAGATACGCACACCGAAATCGGTGACCTCGACGTCCAATGACGGAGGTTGCGCTTTGGCAATCAAGTTATAGTGCGACTCTTCAGTGCCGCGCACGCCGGTGTAGCGCTCATCTTTGTGTTCGAGAAAGCGGTGCAGGAATGACAAGTGCACCGGATCGATATTACCTTCATTGGCCTGGAGATAGTTGCACTCGTGATAAACTTTGTAGACACAGCAATGGCCAGGCGCTTGATGCAAGAATTCATAGCGCGGCAACAAGGGAGCATCGCCCGGACCCATATAAGTAAAAATCACTCCGCCCTGCTCCTGACAGGGATAAGCGCGGTGGCGAATCGCGCCGCGGTTGGCGCCGCCACCCGGCTCCCCCGGTTGCTCTAGACAGCGGCCATGAATATCGTAAAGCCAGCCGTGGTAGAGACACCGTAACCCGCCGTCTTCGATGCGACCGTAGCTCAAATCCGTGCCGCGATGGGAGCAATGCAGGCTGAGCAAGCCGAGCCGGCCGTGATCATCACGAAACAAAGCCAACATCTCGCCGAGAATCTTGACGCACAGCGGCGCACCGCCTGCGGACAGCTCCGAGGACAACGCCACCGGTTGCCAGTAGCGCCGCAGGAGTTCGCCAGCAGGGGTACCGCGATTGGTTTGTGTCAGCAATTGATTCTCTGTGTTAGTGATCATGACCGTCTAATCAACTTTCCTGCGATTGATTAAACCCTGGTCGCCAATGCAAATGCCGGCGCTCCAATTTTCCTCGCCGATGGCTTGGATCATCATCCGGCAAGGACCGGGCTGCGCGGCGAGCAATTCGTCACAGTCTATGCTCCCGGAAATGGTATAACGTGACGAAATTTCTTAATCACCTGCTCGCGCAATTCGCGGCTCGACCGGCTGACCTTGGGAAACTTCTCCCGCCACGCGTAGGGACGTACGGCGTAAAAGATCGCCCGGCCGTTGGTGTGGTCATTCGATTCACGTTTTTCCGGCGGCATGCGCGGATCGAGCGGCGTCGACCAGGCACCGTCGACGATATCGATGTTCGTCGGCGGATCGACGCGGGTCATCATCGCCCATAGAACTTCCTTCATATTCGTCGGATCGATATCGTCGTCGACCACCACCACGTAGCGGCCATTGCGCGCCGACGCCGCGCAACTCACGGCGGCCAGTCCCGCTTGCTTGGCGTGACCGGCAAATTTTTGCTCGATGGCGACCACCGTCATGTACGGCGAGTGGTTATACACGCCGACGACGTTCTGAATACCGGCGGCTTCGAGCTGATCCCAGAGAATACCCGCAGTGGGATTGCCGTCGATCTTCATCGCGCCGGTCCACAGCGGCGCCTCTTCCTCAAGAATCGGATCGTTGCGATGATAAATCGCCCGGACGCGAATCACCGGCTGCGCCTCTCCGGTGCCGACGGTGCCGCCGGAGTAATAGCCAGGCCATTCGCCGAATGGCCCCTCGGCGCGCGCCTCTTCGCTCGGGGGTGGAATTTCGCCTTCGATAGCGATCTCTGCCCCGGCTGGTATCGGCAACCCGGTTATCGGGCCGCGGATGAATTCCAACGGTCGGCCCATTAAGCCGCCGGCGTAATCGAGCTCCGATTTGCCCCAAGCCAGTTTGGTGTGCGCCAGAGTAAAGAGTAGCGGATCGCTGCCGAACGTCGCCACCACCGGACAGCTTTTTCCCTGCTGCCAATACTTTGCGCAGATCAGCCGGCCATCCTGCCCTGGACTCATCCACAGGCCCAGGAGATTTTTCTCGTGCAGCTGAATCCGGTAAGTACCGGCATTGATGAAGCCGCTATCTGGATCGGCATTGATCAAACAATCGCCGGTTCCGATGTAACGTCCGCCGTCGCCGTCGTGAAAGCGCGGCGCTGGGAATTTTAGCAGATCGACCTGCGCGCCCTGCATGACGTTTTCCATCAGCGGCGATGTTTTAACTTCCGCGGGGGAAATGGAATTGCCTGACTTCATCTTACGCGCCAGCAACCGCACGACCTCGAGCTTGGTCTTTTCCGGAGAAATCCCGAAAGCTAACGCCGTCCGTTTATAGTTGGCGAAAGCCAGGCTGACCAAACGAAATCCCGCCGGATAATCCTTAATTTTATCGAACAGGAGCATCGGCCGCTCATCGAGCTCGGCGGTCGCCTCAATCAGAGCGCCGATCTCTCTGTCCCAATCGGCGCCTTCGATCAAGCGCCAGGCGCTGACCTTCTTGGCCTCCTCGATGAAGCCGCGAAAATCTTTATAAGTCATCTCGTCCATCGTGGTGCTCGCAAATGACCGTCGGCTCAAATCCGCGTTTCGACTTCCGACAATTTGAACGGTTTTAATAGCTTGAACGTTTTGGACTCCATCTCCGGATCATTGCAAAACTTTCTCGGCAAACTTCTACGCCGCTCGTTCCTCCCTGGCAAGCGAGGGCGGATGAAGACGAGAACCCCGCCCACGTTCCACCTAAACTACTGCACCTCGAAACGCGTGGCGCGCTCGGACACGTTATTGAAGGCCTTGGGATGTACTATCTTGCGGCTGTAGAGCACCATGCGCAAAAATCCCGGACTGCCGGTGATGCGGTGAGCCACGCCACGCGGAATATAGGACATCTGTCCGGCGTCGAGTTCCATGGCGCCCCATTCGGTATGATTGAGCGAGTGGCCGCGGAATTGAAACCAGATTTCATCCTCGTCGCAGCCCCGGTGGAAGCCGTTCTGCTCCTCCTCGAGATTGTACACGTCAACACGGAACTCTTTGGCATTGTATAGCACCGGCGCGCGCGCGCCGCCCTTGCCGGTCATGCCAGTAAAATAATTAAACGCACTCAACTTGCGTACCGGCCGGCCGCCTTCGCGCTTGCAGCCGATCAACGCCGCAACATTGCGCTCGACCCAGAGGTCCGACTGGGGATCCCAAAAACTAATATGCTCCAGCACCGCGCCATGGCCGGTGGACTCGGCATGGCCATTGGGCGCACCGATCGGCTCCGACGGCTTTACGCTGAACTTATTTTGCGTGGTTGGCTTTTCCGGATCGACGCCTTCGCTCACCGCTTCTTGCGTCGCCACCCGCACTCGCAAACAATCCTCCGCACCCGTGGTGCGGTGCGCGATCGCCGAGGGTACCAACGCGATCTCGCCCGGCTCCATGTCGATCACACCGCCCTCACTTTCAATCTTCGCGCGACCACAGAACTGCAAATAAACAATATCGTAGTCCGCTGCGCGAGTAAGCTGCGTTTCGCAACCCGCAACAAATTCGGTCGCCACTTGCAAAGCATCCCCCTCGAACACCGTCACCCGCGCACGGTTGCCACTAAGCGGGGTATTGCGCACCAGATCGAACGGCCGGATATGCGGTACAGTCCTTTTCCCCATACGCGCCGTACCGATCACAGCGCTCTCCTCGCGCTCCATCCAAATATGTTCCGACGGTTCGCGGTGAGTCATGAACTCACGTATTTTTTTTGCCATTTCCCCTCCCAGTAGAAAGTTTAAGACGATTTTTTGGCCTCACCGTTGATTAAACGACTTATCACGATAGATGGGGAGATTTGAAGTGCGCGCAAACGGTTCTTACTTCTGAAACCTGCTAACCGGGGCCGGTTGATGCCGATCTCGTCACCTTTACGACTGCAAATCGCAATGAACATGCAACTTCGTATTCGTACAATAATCGCGGCGTCG
>DASSGE010000214.1:0-2073 GCA_035693605.1 Binatia bacterium | reverse complement strand
AATAACAATTTTGGTTCATCGTGTAATCGAGGAGCGGGTGAATTAATGGCGGATTACCTTCCATGAACCGTGCCTCCCTTTCGTAAGCGAAATGGGGAGGGAATTTTTACCGCTTGAAAAGATCGTCTCCAGCATTAAAGGCGATGGAGATAACCGCCGGATCAATTGCAAAAAAATCCCGCAGATTTATCTGTTTTGCGCCGCCGAACGCGCAACCAGAAATTCCCTGCGCACGTAACCGGTCGAGCCGTTCGCTTCGCTACGAACTTTGAGCCAGCTGCCTCTGCTTTCGATCAGAATAACCCTGGCGCCGCTGGCCAGCGAGTGTTCCTTGGCTGCGCCGAAACGAGGCTCTCCTCTCAACCCGACGCTTTGCACGGCATGAAGCACGCGCGCTCGTTGACCACCGGGCGGGGGTTTTTTCCCCCGCTCGAGCAACGGAACTGCACGATCGCCGGCGCCGCCGGACTTCGTATCGCTTTTGCGTGGGTCGGCTTGGTCCAATCCGGCGCGCGGCTCTCCCGGCGCGCCATCAGAGGGAGTGCTCGACGCGGCTGTTCCGAGCGCCAACTTCGCCTGCGCCGGCGCCGCGGGAACTTGCGATTCGGTTTCGCCGTGCTGATTCAGGTAAGGCGCTTGGCTAATTTTTCCACCGAGCAGACTCCACCCAGCGATAACGACGATTACCGAAACCGCCGTTTCGACCATAGCGCGGCTTGTCAATGCGCGAAATACGCGGCTATGAATCATGGCCATCATTTGATCTCGGCAATTCCGTCGGATGTCAGAACATTTCAGCGCGACGCGCGCGGTAACATTGCCGGTCAATTTTCGCAACGAGGCCAGTCGCTGGTGACTTTTTTTCAGAGTATTGATTACATGCATAGTTGCGCGGTCGGACCGCGCCGCTCGCTGATCCGGCTCGGCGAGAAAAACATCGCGCACCGTCGCCACTTCGCCGGCGGTGAGATTTTCAGCCGGCCTTTGCCTGTCGAGACGCAGCGGAGTGAAGGGCCGGTCCAATGACAAACCGGCGTTCAGCCGGCGCAGCGAACGTCGGTAAACCCAGGCTTTTCCGGCGTCGCGGCTGCGCACGGCTGCTTCCAAACCGTGCCGTAAAATCCGCGTGACTATGGCGCGTTCGCTATCAGTCAAGTGGTTCAGAGCACGCAGGCCGTCGATTTCCGGCTCTACCGGCTCGATGCCAAAAGCGCTGATGCGGGCTAACAAACTTAAGAGTTGGAGTTGGCGATTGGCTGGATCTTGTTGCAGTTGTTGGGTGACGAGATTAAGCGCGTCGATGGGATCTCCTGTGTCGAGAAGTAACTCCAGCTGGCGAAAGTCAGCCGGCGTTGTCACATTGGCCACGTCGATACCTCAACCGGTTTAAGGACTCTCCTTCTTCGTCAACGATCAATAGTCTTACATACAAAATTGCCATTGTGAATAAGCAGCCGGCTTGAACATTCGCCGGAGCGCTTGGCTTCCGATCATGGACATGGGTTTGACGACGAGACAGCTTCCGGCAAATTCGTCCGGCGCCGCGCAGTCATAAGAGTTTGTCCACGCTGATCGGTAATCGCGCACGCGTTTGCCCGGGGCTTCATCGTCTGCAGAATCCCCTCGGTGCAATTTGCTTTTGCATAACCTTCACAGCTGCCCCAGTGGCGGTTGCGGCGCGACAGCATCACCCTCCGCTTGTTCAGGCGAGCACCGGCACCGCCTGCATATCCGCCGCGCGCACCGGTTCGGGATGCGCCGCGCGCGCGATGGTTTGACCGGGCTTCAACACTACTTTGATGCAGCCTTGTTCCTTATTGCGAAAGATTTCGTAACCATGCGGCGCTTCTTCCAAAGGCAAACGGTGGGTGATGATATACGATGGATCGATTTCGCCTTTGACGATGCGATCGAGGAGGGGCGCCATGTAACGATGCATGTGGGTTTGCCCGGACTTGATGGTCAAGGCTTTGTTGACCACCGCGCCCATGGGAAACTTATCGATAAAGCCGCCATAAACCCCGGGCACCGAAACGGTGCCGCCTTTGCGGCAGTACGTAATCGCCTGGCGCA
>DASSGE010000213.1:0-3289 GCA_035693605.1 Binatia bacterium | reverse complement strand
TGCATTACGGCTTATTCGACTCTGACCGACTCAGCTCAGTAGTGATGGAGTACACAGGCAAGAACATAGTGTTTCTCGTCGGTTGCCCGCGCAGCGGCACCACCTGGCTCCAGAAGCTTTTAGCAAGCCATCCTAAGATCCGTTCCGGTGAGGAGTCGCATTTTTTTAGTTTGTATGTGGGGCCACAGCTCCGTTCGTGGAAAGATCAGAAGACCCGCCATTTCAGGGAGGGATTGGGTCATGCCGCGGGTCCGCCCGCCTACTTCCGCGAGGAGGAATTTCTGGCCATTTTAAAAAACTACTTGACCGCACTGCTCAAACCGGTCATCGATGGTTTGCAGTCGGACGAACTTTTCCTTGAGAAGACTCCATCCCACGCTTTGTATATTCCCGAGATAAAGGAACTGTTACCCGACAGTCGGTTCATCCATTTGATACGTGATTGTCGAGATGTGGTCGCTTCGCTCGTCACAGCGTCACGAAGCTGGGGTGCGAGTTGGGCACCGAGCAATGCTAAACTGGCCGCGGCCATGTGGGCGCAGCATGTCGAAGCAGTTAATGCTGCGGCGAAGAACTTGTCGCCTCACGAATTCTGCGAGTTGCGCTATGAAAATCTCTGGAGTGCGCCCTTAGACACACTCAAACGTCTGATTGAATTTCTCGGCATCCCATGGAACGACGATTCCATAAACCTTGCCATCAAGATGAACAAAGCCCAAACGATGGAAACCGGAGGCACCCCCATTCCCGTGTATGGGGAGGTCAACGCTCGTACGGGCCCCGTGGCTAGGCTCCCGCGCGGTTTTATAGGCAAAGCTAGACCGGATGTCTGGAAGTCAGACTTGTCGGTGTATGAAAAATATGAGGTGTGGCGAGATACACGGAAGGTCATGAAAGAGCTGGGTTATTCCTGGCGGCTGGGAGATTGGTTGTAATGACGGTGGTGGTTACGCAGATTTAAACACGTTGCCGTTTTTTTCACCATGACACGAGAACGTTTGTCTAACTGCAAGGTATTTCGAGTTACAAAATCTTACAAACGGGCTCACTTGAGACGTATCCCTCGGTATTGGAGCCCGCAGCATCTTGCAAATGAGCGTTGAGCTACCCTATCCATCCTTTATGCTAAACCTCGTTGTTTTCATCCTTGGCGCCACGGTGGGTAGTTTCCTCAACGTCTGTATCGCGCGCATCCCTAACGACGAGTCTATCGTGAGCCCGCCGTCTCACTGTCCTAAGTGTAAGGCGCCCATTCCTTTTTACTGCAACATACCCTTGCTCAGCTACCTATTTCTCCGCGGTCGTTGCCGCTCTTGCTCGGAGACAATTTCGCCTCGATATTTCATTGTCGAGATGTTGATGGGGATGATGGCGGTGGCTCTCCTTTATCGTTTCGGCTTGAGTTACGAATTCCTCGTCGGTTTCATCTTCGTGGCTGCGATGATCGTTATCTCCGTCATCGATTTGGACGTGCGCATCGTGCCGGACGTGATTAGTTTGCCGGGTATCGTTCTGGGCTTTTTTCTCTCCGTCGTCGGCTATTTTTTTGTTGCTGGTACGGACGATATCATTCCCACACCAATTGGCTCGGTCGTTGGCATTCTGGTCGGCGGCGGCTTTTTGCTCGCGACTGCCTGGGTTTATGAAAAGATCACCGGTGTGGAAGGTATGGGCGGCGGCGACATCAAGCTGCTGGGCATGATCGGCGCATTCCTCGGCTGGCCGTCGATTCCCGTAACCCTATTCATCGCGTCGGTTTTGGGGTCGGTTATCGGAGTTGGATTGATGGTGGCCACTGGCGCTGGTCGAAGGTTGGCCTTGCCATTTGCCCCGTTTCTTTGTTCGGCGGCGCTTATCTATCTCTTTTACGGTGAGACTCTGATTCGCTTTTATCTCCCATCGTCATGATTCTCGCCAGGCGTACCGTAAATCGTCATTTCCCTAGCTCAACGAACGTTTTTTGCCTCTACCACTTGTGCGTTTACTGGGCCCTAGAAGGTAAATCCCTCGTTGTCCCGCCCTGTCATCGTTTTGGTAATGCTTCGTTACCAAAAAGTTAACGGCTCTGCGGCGCAGAACTTGCGTTAACAAACCACCGGAAACTTTAATCCTTTTCGTGCCGGTCTCGGCTCAACACTGGGCAGTTTTGGTTATAAATATGACGGGGAACAAACTTAAGAGCCTTTGCGTGGACCATCGCGGCTTTTCATTAGCCGAATTGCTCACTGTTGCGGCTATCATTGGCATCGTAACGGCTGTGGCAATGCCGAGTTTCTTAGCCATGCAGCCGAGTATGCGATTAAACGGCGCGAGCCGTGAAATATTTGGCAAGCTGATGTGGGCGAGGGCACAAGCAGTCGAGGAAAATATTACCTATTCGGTTACCTTTCCTAGTAATCATTCAATGATAATCATACGGGATGCTAACGCCAACGGCGCCGCCGATTTGGGCGAGACAACCGAAAGCGTGGACATCCAAACTGACTATCCGGACTGTACGTTTACTATTAGCAACGATACGACACCGAACTTCCTAGGGCGCGGAACGACCAATGGGGATACCGTGATTACAATTTCCAATACGGCTGGCTCTCGGGTGGTCACCGTAACACTCACCGGCAATATTAAGATCAGCTAAGGGTATGGGCAGATTTACGAAATATCACCTCTGCAAAGTGGTGAAATCTCAAGATGGTTTTACGTTGCTCGAGGTGCTGGTAGCGATCGTCATTTTGACGATAGGGCTGTTGGGAACCGCGGGGCTAACGACGGGGGTCATTCGCGGTAACCATTTCAGTAAGAACGTCACGTCGGCGACCGCGGCAGGCCAGACGAAATTGGAGTCCATCAAAAGCGGTGGATACTCGTATGCCACCACAACCAACTTCCCGAGTGACACGGTGACCATGGGGGGAACCACTTTTACGCGCGCGATATCCATCACTAGTAGTTCACCAGCTGCCAACATGAAAACGGTATCGGTGACGGTGAGCTGGATTGAGTCTAACAACACCGGCCGCTCGGTAAATCTTCAAACGATTTTAGCGGAGTAGTACATGTTTTTCGGCGGAAACCCAAAATCACGGATTGACGGCGGTTTCACTTTGATTGAGCTTATGGTGTCGATAGCCATTGGATTAGTCGTCTTGGCCTCGGTGGCGACGACGTTTACATCGCAAACCCGAGCCTATAGCACCCAAGAGCAACTCAACCAGATGGAGCAGAACTTGCGCGGCGCACTGGACATCATGTCGCGCGAAATCAAGATGGCCGGCTACAAACCGAACAG
>DASSGE010000212.1:0-3932 GCA_035693605.1 Binatia bacterium | reverse complement strand
TGCGCTTCGAACGCAGCGGCCCTGCCTATTCTTCTACCGCTCCAGTTGGAATCGCCTTCCAGGCGGAACCCCCGCCTGGTACTCCAATAATTTCAGGCGCGGAACGGAGACGCCGCTGCAAACCTTGCGGATATTGATGAGTTCGGTCGGCGCCCATTCGTTCTTTGACTCACAGGCGACCTTCACACAACTGATCGTCTTGAGCCAGGAGCAAACCTTCACGTCGTTGCCGGCCGGATCCAGCAGCTCGGTTTGATACGCGGTATCGGCTTGATCCTTGCCGTCCTCTAACCGCACCCCTTGCACCAGCGTGTAGAAGGCGCCATCGATCTCCAGCAAGGTCAACACCTTCTCGACGACCTGAGACAAGTTTTCGGTATAGGAGAAGCCGCCGTACACGTCGGTGATCCTCTGGAATTTTCCAAGCTCCTACGGGGCAGAGTGGCGCAGACGCTTGCCCGCGAGGTATCGCAGACGGTCCTCGCCCAGGCTCGCGGCGTGCTTAACCCATGCGTCGGTCCGCCGGTCCTCTATGGAAAGAGCGACCGCGCGCGCCTTGACGCCCGGCCTCCGGCACTTAGTGCGGTTGTGGTAATCCAGTATTGCATCCCCTTTGCCCGCGCCGATATCCAGCCAGCGGTCCGCGCCGCCGAGCCTGGTGAGAGTATCGCAAAAGCCGGAGGGAAGAAGCGCCACATAGTCCGAGAGCGCCCGGCTGGTAATATAGCCGCTGGGAACGCTGTCGCTCGGGCTATGGTAGATTTGTTCCTGCTTAGCGAGTTCCTCAGCGATCTTTGGCGCAGCAGACTCCTGCGCCCAACCATCGGCGAGACTAAATGCGTGCAGAACGACCGGCAGGGCCAAGCGCGATGCCGTGGTCTTCAACCGTTTCAGTGAAAATTTGACTGACCCCATGAAATTTGTTTCTCCTCGCGCAATTAAAACTTTCGTTTGTAAAAAATCATGTTCGGACTCGGCCCGCGTCTTCGAGTCATGCGCAAAAGCCCGCCGGGCTGGTTCCGGTTCCTGCCGGTCCGTCGCTTCGTCGTAAAGTCCTGAATACACTCTCAGGAGTTACGGTCAATAACTTTTGCCTGCCGCTTGCCCTGCGGCGACTCCGTGGTGAGATCGGCGAAAATCCGAAATGTCAAAAGACAATACTTTGCCTCCTTTACCCCGATATGTCGGGCCGCACCGCTCCACGGCAACAGCAAATTGACACCCTCGAGACCGGCGTAATATACCGGTTACGGAGGTAATGCCCATGTCAACAAACGGTTCCAAGTCGGCAAAAGTCCGCGCCAAACTGAATCACCCGATCATCGACACCGACGGCCATACCGTCGAATTCACGCCGGTGTTTTTCGATTACATAAGGGAAGTTGGCGGTGCGGCCATGATCGAGCGTTACAAAAAAGCTGTCGGCAGCCGCTCGAACAACCGCTGGGCGGAACTATCGGAGGAAGAACGGCGCTACGCGCGCGCGACCTGCCCGCCCTGGTGGGCGCGGCCGGCGAAAAATACCACGGATCGGGCGACAGCATCGTTGCCGCACTTGTTGTACCAACGCATGGATGAGCTGGGCCTGGATTTCGCGGTGCTCTACCCCACCTTCGGCTTGACCGAACCGCCGCGCATCGACGAGGAAGAAGTGCGCCGCGCTTCCTGCCGCGCGCTCAACACCTTTCATATGGATATTTACGGCCCCTATGCCGAGCGCATGACCCCGGTCGCTGTCATCCCCGTCCACACACCGCAGGAAGCCATAGAGGAATTGGAATACGCGGTAAAAACCCAGGGTTTCAAAGCCGCGGTGATTTCCCACGTGCAGCGACCTGTGCCGAAGATATTGAAGGAACATCCCGAGGTCGCCAACCAAATGACTTTCATCGATCTGCTGGCGTTGGACAGCGAATACGACTACGACCCGTTCTGGGCCAAGTGCGTCGAGCTTAAGGTCGCCGTGACAACGCACGCCACCGGCCAGGGCTGGGGCAGTCGCCGTTCGGTGTCGAACTACATGTTCAACCACATCGGCCACTTCGGCGCTGCCGGCGAGGCTTTCTGCAAAGCGTTATTTTTCGGTGGCGTCACCCGCCGCTTTCCCAATTTGAATTTCGCTTTTCTCGAAGGGGGCGTGCATTGGGCCTGCGGCGTATTCTCCGACATCGTCGGCCATTGGAAGAAGCGCAACGCCAAGGCGATCCACAATCTCGACCCGCAGAGTCTGGACGGCGAGCTAATGCGCAAACTGATCGACGAGCACGGCAGCGACAGAATGAAGGGCAAAGCCGATGAGATCGTCAAGTGGGTCACCCAGCCGCAGCGCCGGCCGAAAAATCTCGATGACTGGGCCGCCTGCCGCGCCGAGAATCTGGAAGACTTGCGCGATCTGTTCATTCCGAATTTCTATTACGGCTGTGAGGCCGACGATCCCATGGTCGCCTGGGCGTTCAATTCGAAAGTCAATCCGATGGGCGTGAAGCTCAAAGCGATGATGAGCTCGGATATCGGGCATTGGGACGTGACCGACATGAACGAGGTCGTCGAGGAGGCGCATGAACTGGTCGACGACGGTCTGATCGCCGAAGAGGATTTTCGCGACTATACTTTTGTCAACGCGGCGACGCTCTACGCCGGCATGAATCCGGATTTCTTCAAGGGCACGGTTTGCGAGACAGCGGTGGCAAAACTGCTGCAGAGCTCTTCGCAAAGTTCGAAGGAGGGTGTTTCGGCATGACACCGACGCGATTGACCACGATGCTGCTACTCTTCTTCGGCGTCATGGCGCCCTTCGTCCATGCGCAAAAAACGCCGGAAGACCTGCTCGAAGAGCTCAACCGGTTGCCCAATGCCGAGCGGCAACGGCGCATGGAAGACGGCGCCAAGAAAGAACGGGAGGTCGTCTGGTACTCGACGATGAATCGCGAGGATTCGTTGGATATCATCCGCGCGTTTGAGAGCGACTATCCGTATCTCAAAGTCAACTTCATCACCGCCGGCGGGCCGAGGACGCTCAATCGCATCACCGCGGAGTATCGCGCCGGCTCGTACCTCTTCGACGCTACCGGTTACCGCGCGACCTTTCTCGCGCCAACGGTGAAGGCTGGCCTGGTCATGCGCTACCGCACCCCGCTCAGAGAGTTTCTCCGCCCCGGCTTTGTCGATCAGGAGGGCTATTTCAACGCGACGTTTACCCGCGCCTTCATGTTCATCGTCAACAAGAACCTGGTCGCCGCCAAGGATTATCCGAAGTCGTTCACCGATCTGCTCGAACCCAGGTGGAAGGGCAGGCTGGTGATGGACAACGAGTCCTATGACCTGCTCGCCGCCATGTTGGATTATTACGGCGAGAGCGAGGGAAAGCGGATGGCGGAGAACCTGGGAAAACAGGAGCCGAGTTTTCGCCGCGGCACCACTCTGGTTGGCCAGCTCGTCGCCGCCGGGGAATTTCCGCTCATGGTCGACGGCTCCAATCACCTCGGCTACGAGTTAAAGAAAAAAGGCGCGCCGGTTGAGTATCTGTTCCCGGAGCCGTTCGTGCCGGTGATGATTCCGCAAGCCTTCTGGGTCGCCGCCCGTCCGCCCCATCCGCATGCAGCGGCCCTGTTCGTAGACTTCATGCTGTCGAAGAAGGCGCAAGAGATTATGGCCAGCCAAGGCCGTTGGGTGAGCCGCAAAGACGTCAAGTACCTGGTCGATCCGGGCGCAAGAAAGCTGCAAGTCGTCTCCCAGGAAAAATGGGGCGAGCGCACCAACGAGTTGGTTCAGCTCTACAACCGGCTTATTATGCGTGAAGCGCGCTGAGCCTTCACGGTTTCCTTCAAGATGGAGTACTTGCCGATCGCACGATCCGGGGAGCTTTACCGCGCTGCCAAGCCATAAGTCAATACTCAAGCCCGACCCTAAACCACGCTAAACCACGACCCGAC
>DASSGE010000211.1:0-2059 GCA_035693605.1 Binatia bacterium | reverse complement strand
TGATTTCTTGTTCCGCTTTGGCCGTCTCGCCGCGATTGGCGTAAAAAGTTCCGAGATTGACGCGCGCTTCGGTGCGATCGGCATTGTATCGCTGGCTGGCAATATACTCGGCGCCGGCACGCTCGAAGGCAGCGCGCTGCTCGACGCTCAACTGATCGCCAGGCACCGACGCCAGCAGGCTCGCTGCCTCGATGCGCAGCGCCTTCAGCGGATCGCTGAGAAGCGGCGCCGCCAACGACACGCGCGAGGCAAGTGGCGCGTTGGCGAGCGACTGCAGCGCAGCGAGGCGGACCAGCGGATTGCGATCGCGCGAGCCGTCGGCCGCAGCGTCGAGCGCGGACTTGCTCAATGCAACATTCATTTGCATTAATGCGCTGGCGCGGACGATGGCCGGATGGCTGGCATCGGCGGCGATCGCGCGCAGTTGCGCCGCCGCGTCGGGCGCGCCTGTACTCGCGGCTGCGAACGCCCCAGCGAAGCGTTGAAATCCCTGCGGCTCATGACCGTACCACGCTTCAACTTGCGCGGCCGCCCAGCGCGGGTCGCGATTGGAATGGCAACCATTGCACGGATTGGGCGTGGCGAATTTTACCGACAAATCCGGCCGCGGTACGCGCAAGCTATGATCGCGGCGCGAATCGACAACCATGTAGGTGGCCGCCGGCATGTGGCACGCCACGCACGCCGCGCCGGCGCTGGCGGGCTTGTGGTGGTGGTGCGCCGTCGTGTCGTACTTACTCGGCAGGTGACACGTGGCGCAAAGGGTATTGCCCCGCTCGCGCAGCTTGCCGCTGTGGGGGTTATGGCAGTCGCTGCACGTGACGCCGCTTGCGTACATCTTGCTTTGCAAAAACGAGCCCCAATTGTAAACCTCGCCGCGTTGTTGGCCGTCGGAATGATAAAGCGGTCCGGTCAACAATGCCGGACGATAAAAGTCGAGAAATGGTTTGCCGGCTTGATAGCCTTCGGCGATCTGACCGCGCCGCGCATGGCACTGGGCGCATACCTCGATCTCGTGATCGGATGCGCGCGGCTTCGAACGCACGGAATTGCCGGTTGTGGGATTGGGGGTCCAGACGACGTCGCGCCGTTCATCGAGACGCGCGCCGAGACCTTTGCCGCTACTATTGACTGCCTCCCGCTTTGGCAAAGGGGGATTGAGGGGGATTTTCGCAGTGGCCCATTCAAGATGCTGCGACCCGGGCCCGTGGCACGCTTCGCAAGCGACGTTGATCTCGGCCCACTGGGTTTGGAATCGGTTGGCAACGGGATCGTAATTTTTTCGCAAGCCGGTCGAATGACAGTCGGCGCACATGAAGTTCCAGTTTTGCGCCGGCCGCGTCCAGTGCAGTTCGTCGTCGTGCGATACACGCTCATTGGGATAGAGATGAAACCAGCGCTGGCCGCCGTCCTGCTTGGCGCGCGCGTCCCAGGCGGTTAATAGCGCCTGGACGCGCCCGTCGGAAAATTCGACGAGGTATTGCTGGAGTGGAAATAAACCGAAGGTGTACTTAATCTCATAATCCGTCAGTTTGCCGTCGTGCCCCTCGGTATTCGCGAAGAACTTGCCGTCGCGTTTGAAGAAAGTCGAAGTGAGTCCGCCGTAGACAAACTTGGCATTGTTAAAATTACCCAGCACACTCTGTTCGTTTGCCGGCGCCATCGCGTCATGGTGTTGCGACTTTTGCCACTCGCTCGCTTGCTGCTCGTGGCACGCAACGCACGCCTTGCTGCCGACGTATCTGGCGCTCAACGAGGAATTGTTCTTTCCCTCTTCCTCTGGGGGCGGGTTGGGGTGAGGGCTGCGATACACGAGAAAATAGAATATTGCGGTCGCGCCTATAATCATGGCGGTCGCCAAGCCGCCCCAAACAAGGCCGCGGCCGCGCTGCTTCTTCGGTTTGACCGGCGGCGCTTTGGGCTTGTGAGATTTTTTTTGCGCCACTTCCCTGCTTTTCGTACGAAGATTTACCGCACTAGGCAATCAGTGCAGAACCCGCAAGGCGCGGCCAATAACAAAAGTGTTACTGAATCTTGTTTGTAAATCATCGGAGAGTCG
>DASSGE010000210.1:0-5921 GCA_035693605.1 Binatia bacterium | reverse complement strand
GATCGAGTTTGCCGCTGACAAAATCGAGAAATTCATGGGGCTCGATGGTCGTGGTCGCCAGGTCCGGTCCGGCGATCATTTGGATGCTGCCGACGTTGCGCCAGGATTTGCCCAGGGTGTCGTAGAGCTGTTCGCTGCGTTTGCCGAGCGCGAAGACGCGCAGCAAAAGCAGGCGCTGGCCGTTGCACTTTGCGCGACGACAGACTCCGAAAACATTGAACAGACCGGCGGCAACGAGTTTGTAGATCGCGAAGGCGACGAAACCACTGGCGATCCACCGATAACCTTCAAACACCAAGCCAATCGAATTGACGATGCCAAACAGCAGCCACATGGCGTCGACCGTGATCGATTGCTCGCTGATGCGTTTGCTTTCATAAAGCTGTCGCAGCAAATCCAAAATCAACCAACCGACGATGGCGCAAGCAATGAATCCGATGACATGGAGCCCGATCATCATGCCGGTCGGACTCAAACCGATGGAAAAACTAAACTCGCCGACCGCTTTAAGCAGTTTTGGATTTTTGCCGACAACACTCGTCGTCAGGGTCGCGCCGGTAACGGCAATGGTCATGAACACCAGCAGCAGGGGACCCAAAGCGCGAATGCGGCGGTTGAGAAAGATCAGTAACAGAACAGTGGGAATCCCGTTGAGATCGAGCCAGAGATAAAGCAATTGACCGACCGGTAGCGTTGGATTTTTGGCCAGCACGATTGCCGCGATGATCGCACCGGACGCAAAGTAGCCTATCAGGCCGAATAATCTGCTGCGGCGCGACGGGCCGACGATCAAGTCGATTGCGATGAGCGCCGGCCAGATATTGATCCAGGTCAAGTAAGCGAAGCGGAACGGCGCAAAATCCATTTTGCCGGCGGACAAAAATGCCGCGGTCATGGTTGCGGCGAAGCAAGCACCAGCGAGGGTATGAACCAAGGCATTGATCCAGCGGCGGCCCTGGGCGGTGCGAAACAGTTTGTCAGCGTCGCCGCGGCTCGCCGCCTGGCCGCGATCGACGAAGTGGAAACTCAGCGGCGCGTCATTCGGTTTATGCTCTGGTTCAGGCGGGAGATAGCCCTTGCTTTCAAGCAATACACTCGAGCTGCGTCGGCCCATCGATTTAATCACGCGGCGGCGGTAAACGCGTAGGAGCAAGAAAGAAGTGACGAAAGCAAGAATGGTGGCAACGACAATGATGAACGGCAGCTGTCCAGTAAGCGCGACGGTGAGAGCCTCTGACTTGCGGTTCATACGCTGACCATCGTCGGCGTAATGCTTATTCAAATCAAGCGCAACCGGTGATGAATCTGCGTGCGGCTGGTTTTGAACGCGGCTGTGGGCGCGACTCTATCGTTCGCGCGATTATTTCAAGAATATCTTCTGGAACTCCAGGCTTTTCTCCTTGAACTCGTTGGCATCAAAATCGTCCATCTCGACACCCTGGATCTTATCGGCGTCGGGCACCGGCGGGTAGATGCCTTTGCGGGTGACGAATTCTCCGGCTTTGGCGAGAATGCGCGCGCTCTCTTCGCCGAGAAAGAAGTCGATGAGGGCTTTGCCGCCGTTGGGGCGCGGCGCTTTTTGGCTTAAGGTTAAGTATTGCCCGATGGTCAGGAATTTTCCCAGGCGCACGTAATCGACCGGCGCGCCCTTTTCACCGTAGGTAACGACATTGCGGATTAGCGATATAGCGATCGGCGTTTCGCCGGTGGCGACCCGTTCGGCCGATGGCGAGAACGATTCCACGAGCAACGGCTTGGTGGCGCCGAGATCGCGGATAAATTTGTCAGCCTTTTCCTTGCCCATGATTTTGTACAGACTTGCCACCCATTGCAGGGTCGTCGTGTGCTGGGTTGGGTCGGGCATGACGAATTTGCCGCGATATTTTGGATTCAATAAATCTTCGAGAGTTTTGGGCGCGTCAGCGGGCTTGATCATGCCCTTGTTGTAGAAGATGCCGATCGGCGCGTGGCGGTAGGAAATCCCAAGATCGGCGTCGATGACGTCTTTGGGAAAAGCGGCGGCGGCTGGCGAGTTATATTTGGCGAAGATGCCTTCCTTGTGCAGCACCGTCGTGGCGCCGCTGTTATTGATCATGACATCGAACAGATGCTTGCCGGCGCGCATCTCGGTGAGCGCCCGGTCCATCGCCTTGGTCGCCGAGGCGCGCCAGTACTCGACTCTGAGCCCGGTCTTTTTCATGAATGCGTTAATGATCGGTTCGGCGGTGTTGGACTCCATCGAACCATAGGCGATGATCGCCCCGCTTTCCTTTTTTGCTGCCTCGATGAGCTTGGCGTCTTGGGCAAAAGCGGCGTAAGAGATTGGCAGGCTTGCCAGTAACAAGATTATCAGTTGGTGAATCATCGACGTTCTCCTCAGAAGAGGGATGCACCACGAAATGCATGAAAGACGCGAACGGTTCGGAGACTCAATCTTCCACTCTTCGGGCTCTTCGTGTCTTCGCGGTGAAGACTCAGCTTCACTATATGCGCAACAGATTGAGCGCGTTGTCTTCCAGGATCAATGTTTTCTGCTTCGGCGAAATATCCGGGCGCTCGCGGATTCCGCTGACGGTCTTTGGAAACGTCGAGTCGAAGTGCGGGTAGTCGGTGGCGACCACCACATGGGTCTCGCCGACTTCGGACAACGCGAGGGACAGCCACTTCTCGTCGGCTTCACACGTAATGTAGCAGTTACGTTTCACGTACTCGGACGGCAGCATGCTCAGCTGCGGGCACATGCCGGCGTCTTTGATGACTTCATAGTCGTCGTCCATGCGGTGCATCCAGAAAACCAGGAACTCAGCAGTGACCTCGAAGAAGACGACCTTAAGGCGCGGGAATTTTTCGAACACGCCGCCCAACACCATGGCGACCAGCGGGGCGACACAATTCAATGGCCGGCCGAGGATATGCATGGGAAAAAAATGGGTCTGGCGGTTAATCAGTGTGCCGGGCGCGCCCAGCGTGCTCGGATGGCAGAACAGCGGGATGTCGAGTTCCTGCGCGGCTTCGTAGAACGGAAAGAACGCCGGATCGTCCATTTGTTTGTCCAATGTATAGCTCACCAGATGGGCGGCTTTGCAGCCGAGCGTCTTGACGCAATGGCGCAGCTCGTTGGCCATCTCTTCCGGACAGCCGGCCGGGATCATTGCTACCGGCGACAACCTATCGCGATGACCGGCGACGAGTTTGTGCGCCCAGTTGTTGTAGGCGCGCGCCACCGCGGCGCCCAAAGGGCCGGGGTTCTGTGAGGGAATTTCAATGGAGGTCGGGAAGATCAGCTGAAAATCAACGCCCTCGCGAGCGTTGTCTTTCAAGCGGTACTCCATATCGTAGCCGCCCTGCTGCCAGCGCATCACTTCGTTGCCGCGCGCGTTGGCTTCGGGGTTGTAAAACACCTGATGCGTCACCGGCTTTTTGAAGTTGGCATTGGCCACCGGGTCTTCCATCGGCGACAGATCGTGCTCGAACTTTGAGTAAAAGAACTTACCGTCGCCGATGCGGCGCGGCGAGAATTTCGCGAACGGTTCGGGCAGTTGGTAAATCTCGTCGAGCAGCCAGCCGTCGCGCAGGTGCGAGTCAAAATCGATGATCGCCATAAGAGTTCCTTTCGCTGGTCAAGCAGCGCTTCTGTAAACACACTCAGGTTTGGTTCTAGCGTCGATGGAACCAGACTTAGTACAATAAAACTCAGTCAGTCAAGGCTTGTTACGCGCTAGTATGTGTGCAGGAAAGACTTCTCGCTTCCGCTCGAAATGACGGCTCGGGGCGCGTTGCCATCCAATGCAGAGTGGAATCTACCGAAAACAACCACCAACCCTCGATGGAAATAAAGTTTGTTGCCGCGGAGTGATTAGCGATATTCCGCGCCACCCAGGACGCGGTGCGATAGTTGAGGAAGTCGCTCGTCGCCCGAGAACTACAAAAAGCTAATTGCGGAGTTTCGCCAGATCTTTTTGGACAAGCGGGTGAGAAAAGTATGAAGGTGAAAGGAGGGAGTGAGTTCGGAATCGGTCCGTACTTCGTCCTTCATATTTCTACCTTCACAGTTTGTCTATGGCTTCGCGCCGTAGCTCGCATACAGCTTATCGATGAAGCCGCTGTCGTCGAGTTTTTTCATCAAGCGACTGTCGATCACGTCTTCCGCTTTCACTTCGCCGACCTTCGGGTTGCGGGTTCTTAACAGCCGTTGGGCATTGCGTAAACCTTCGAGCGACGCGAAGGGCTTTCGGTCGACGCCGCGGACGAGATCCAGATAGGCGTCCTCGGCGCCAGAGGCGTCGACTTTGAGCCACTTCGACAGGGTTTTGAGCACCACCGGTTTGTTTTTCGGCGCGAGGGAAAATACCAGAGCTTCGATCTCGCCTTTGAGATAGGCTTCGGCGACATCCGCGCGCTGTTGCAGCATCGCGTTCGGCACCACCATCGACTGTCCGATTAGCAGAGACTTGAGTTGGGTGTATTCGCCGAGGACGCTCATCCCTCGGCTTTTGGCCATTTTGGTATAGACGCCGTCGACCGCAATGGCGTCGCATAGGCCGCTCTCTATGCATTGCACTTGCACGGCCTGGTCGCCGATGACTTGGAAACGAATGTTGTCGCGCTTTTCGTCGAGACCGAGGTGCTCGAGCCAGAGGATGACGCCCATCCAACTGGTGCCGCCGATACTGGTGATGCCGAAGGTTTTGCCGCGCAAGTCTTCGGCGCGCTTGATGTTGGGACGGACGACCAGGTCGTAGGTGTTGCGCGTATTGAAAGCGGCGAGGAGTTTGAAATCGTGCCCGGCTGCCACCGCGGCCAGCATGGCGCTGCCCCCGGTTCGGCCGATCTGCATGCTGCCAGCGGCCAACCCGGCGACCAGAGTCGGCGCGCCGCGGATAAACACCGGTTCGACTTCGATGCCGTACTTGGTAAAAAAGCCTTGTTCTTTGGCGAGCCACAGAGGCATGACGCGCGCGGTTACGGCCGCGTAGCCGACGATCTGCGTGGCCGCTGCGGGCGCTTTATGGACGCCGAACACGAGCGAAACGAGAAAAGTGACCACGACGAGCGCGATTTGTCTGAAACGGTTCATAGACATCCTCCACTAGCCGTCAGCAGTCAGCTATCAGCTGCCAGCGCAAAGATCAAAGCTTATTGCCGATTGCTGATAGCAACTACTTGAAACTCGCGCCATGGGCGGCGAATGTTTTGTCGATGAAGCCAGTCTCTTCCAGCTTGCGCATGATGCGGTTGTCGACGACATCATCGACTTTGACATCGGCTATCTTGGGATTGCGCGGTTTGAGCAGCCGTTGCAAGTTGCGCATACCTTCCAAGGACGCAAACGGTTTACGGTCGACGCCGCGCAGCATGTCGGTGTAGCCTTCTTCGGCGGTATTGGCGTCGACGCGCAGCCGGCGCATGAGCATTTTGATCACTGCTGGTTTGTTCTTGGGCGCGGTGGCAAAGGCGATGCCTTCGACCTCGCCTTTGACATAACCCTCGGCGATGTCCGGATGCTGGCGCAGGAAAGTATTCGGCATGATCGTCGATTGGCTGACCAGCGGCTGTTTCATTTCATGTGATTCGGCGATGATGTTCATGCCTTTTGATTTCAACAATTTGCTGTAGACGCTATCGACAAAGACGCAATCGACGGTGCCGGACTCCAAGGCCTGAGATTGTGTTCCCTGATCACCGATGGATTGCAGCAAGATCTGGTCGCGCTGCACGTCGAGGCCGAAAGTTTCGAGCCAGAGCATGGCGCCGATCCAGGTGCCGCCGCCTACGCTGTTGATCGCGAGCTTTTTGCCGCGCAGGTCTTCCGGTCGTTTGATGTTGGGGCGCACCACTACGTCGTAGGAGTTGCGGCTGGAAAAGGTCGCCAGCATCTTGATGTCATGGCCCGCCGCTACGGCGGACAAGACCGCGGCGCC
>DASSGE010000209.1:0-3442 GCA_035693605.1 Binatia bacterium | reverse complement strand
AAACCATATTTGGCGAAGATGCCGTTCCCCTGGGCCACGGACGTGGTAAAACTGCCGCCGCCGAGCTTGAGCTTCGTGAAGTTTGAATCTTGCGCATGCGCAGAGACGGCGAGCGCAATCGAAGCAGCGACAATACCGCTGACCGAGCACGCGAATAGTTTGGACCGCATAGGTTGCCCCTTCAGGATCTGACTGGAGAGAATACGCACCGCAGCGATTTTAAGATAATATTGCTCGATCTTTGACACTCCGAACCCGATGTTCGCCCTGCCTCGGCGGTGAATTCTCCGGATGATCTCTTCTTTAATTTACGCTGGGAATGTTGCTAATCTTCCTTGCCCGCCGTCACCAGTGGTTCGATTATCACCGTTGGATCGAGCGGGTTCTTCCGCCGGGCAGCTGCGACGTAGTCCTCGCCGTCTTGCGGCAGCAGGAATCCTTCCTTGACCAATGCATCGACGCCACGTTTGACGATGTCGATGTAAGCCTGGTGGCTGGAATAGCGCTCTTCGATCGATAAGCGCGGGTCGCCGATCTTTTCGCGCTCGGCTTTGGTGCGCGCGAAGGCTTTGATGCAGCCGTTGGTCATCATCAGCTCGCCTTCGGCAAAACCGGCCTTGCGCAGCGCCCAGCCAATGTAAGTCGCGATCGGCGCCTGCATGTCCGGATAACGCACGCCACCCAAGTCGTTGCCGTCGGCGTCCACTTGCGGCACCTGAATGGGATACTCCTTTCCCGGAACCGCCTCGGGCGGAAAGACGCTCATGATGCCCTTGTCGTCGAAGTCGGGACCGTAGTTCCATAGTGGTAAGCGGCTCGGCGTCGCCGGCAAATTCACGCCGGGGATCTTGGGAAAGTTCTTGAGCGCTTCTTCGGGCGCGACTAATTGTCCGGCGTCGCGCCGGGGCACGCGATTGGCCGGCGGCGAAATACCTTGGCTCGCCCAGCGATCCATCAGTACAAAGCAGGCCCGCAAGAATGGTTGCGGTGAAAAATTACTCGGCGGCAATTGGCCGACCCATTTTGGATTATCAGCGGCGATCGCGGCGTGCGGCGACCCGGCGAGCATGTACATGCGCACGTTGGCCGGAATCGGCGCATCGCTGCCGTCGCGCGGGTCGGTGTGGGTCATCGAGCCATGGCGCTCCCAATACTCGCTCGAAGTATGGCAGTGGACGAGCAGCGGATCGGTGTCGGGACGTTTCATCACACCTTCGTTCTTGCCGCTAAACGGATCGGGGATCGCGGCAAAATTAAACGGGTAGCGTTCCGACGGATAAGAATGTTCCTCGTGCTGGCGCGGGTAACGGCCAATCTGCGCGAAGCGCATGTTGAAATACAAGCGGCCGATGCCGGTATGGGTCTGCACCGCGTCGAAGACCCGGCGCCCTTCGGCGTCGCGGTTCCAACCCTCGTAAACGAACTCGCGCACCACCCGGCCGGCTAGCGACGCGCCGTAACCGTAAACTTTGTCGATGGTGCCGGCGAGAGGATTGATCGCGCCGCCGCAATCTTTACTGCCGTGGCGTAAGAAAGAAACCAGATCACGCAGGCCGAGAAAGCCCAGCCCCATCACCCGCGACCCTTCGGTGTCGTAAATCAGCTCATAGATCCATCCCGTCTTGAAACCGCCTTTGACGTAGAGATCGACATTGGAGGGCTTGAGCTCGATCTTGCCGTCGACCTCCTTGGCCTTGGCCAAGTTCCACTCGCTCGCCGGCACCGGTACCCGCGGGTCGGCTTCTTTCTCGCGCAACGTCAAAGTCGCCGTAGCGCGATCGAGCACTGGGTAGCATTGAATGTTGGCCGCGCCACTCACCGGCATCGACAACACGCCTTTTCTATCGGAAATAAATTCTTGGCGAACTTTGCCGCGCAGCGGCTGGCCATTGTGGCGCGCTTCCGGCACGAAGGCGACGACATTGCTGCCGGTATAAACCAAATCGCCCTGCCAGCCCGCCGTCACCACCGTGTAGCCTTCCTTGTTGAGGAAACCGTTGCCGGCGGCGCCGGCCTTGGTATAGTCGCCGCCGCCGTCGTTGAGTCGCGTGAACGCGCCACGCCCGCCGCGATTGGAAAAATCGAACAACAGCTTGCGGTTGCTCTTGCGCAAATCGACCGGTTTGACCAGATCGATCACCGCTTTGAACTCGACCAAACCATCGGCATTGCGCGGCGCGAACTCTAGGTCGCAAACAAACGGCAAATCCTTTTCGTTGGGATCGATAGCAAAATGGACCATGCCGAGCATCCGCTCATAGGGACCGACGTTGCCGAAGGATTTGCCGCCGGCAAACGGCGTCGTGCCTTCGAATTCGAGGCGAATTTGATTTCGGGACATCTGCTTCTCCTTACTCTTGGTTCAATCAGACTAGACTCCGTACCGATAGAGACTGCGCCGGCTCCGCTAGAAACCTTATTCACTCATAATTCATACTCTTCGCGGCAGCTTTGCCGCCTCGGTTCCACAGATATATCCTTGGGTGACGCAACGACCCATGCCGTGCTGGTTGAAACCGCCGGCCGATTCGCCGGCGCAGTACAGACCAGGGATGATTTTGCCGTTCATGTCGATTACTTGGCAGCGCGCGTTGATGCGCAGACCGGAGCGCGTGTCGTGCACAATGACCGTTCCCCAGGCTGCATAAAACGGCGGGGTCTGAATTTTGTACTTGGGCGCCGGCTTGCCGAAATCTTCGTCCACCCCCTTATCGACAAAAGAATTGTAGCGGTCCACCGTTGCCTGCAGTATGTCGCCGTTCATCGGCTTGGCTTGATACTCGTTCTTGATCGCCGCGGCAAGCTCCGGCAGCGTGTTACCGGTGAAGAAATAACCGTCGGGATCGACATAGGGCGGCACTACCTTCCAGCCTTCACGCGCGACGGCACCGGCATCGAAAATCGCCCACTGCGGTCCAGCGCAATAATCCGGCGGCTCCGAGTATTCATTCATCGCGAGAGCGGCATTGACGAAATTATATTTTGTCGGGTTGTACGCCAGCCTCTCCGCGTTGCGGTAATCGTTGGGCGTATAGGGGTTGATTTGATGACCGGCATTGCCATGCGGCGGGTCACCCTTGGTCTCGTCGTAAAACCGCCTGCCGACTTGATTGACAAGAATCAAATCCTGCCAATCTTTGACATTGAAGCCGGTGGCCTTGACCAATGGAAAAATCGGGCTCTCCAATTTCCACGTCGTGTAGTTATATTTGGTTGCGAGCGCGCGCTGGGCACGCATCGTCGCGCCGTTCTCCAGCGCCTGATGAGCCAAACCCCACAGCGATGCGCCGATCGCCAAGGCGGCCAGTTCGCCGCTGGCATCTTGATAGCTGTAAGGCTCGCCGCCAACCTGAACCACCGGCGTCAAGCGCGGATCGAACATGCGACGAAATTCGCTATGGCTCGTGCTGCCACCGGTGGCGACGATTACGGCCTTGCGGGC
>DASSGE010000208.1:0-2478 GCA_035693605.1 Binatia bacterium | reverse complement strand
CGACCAACTCCTTCGCCATCAGCCGATTGACCGCGTTCATCGACTCGGGCCGGTTGAACGTCACGTAGGCGATCTGGTTGCGCACTTCGAATAGGACATGTTCAAAAGCCATCACTGTTTCCTTTCCACTCTTAGCGTTTCGCTTTGCGCTCCTGAGCGAGCTGCTCCAGGAACGACAAATCCAACAGTTCGTTTACGTTTAGTTTCATCCCAACTAGATTTTTGTCGTTGGCCATCACATTCTCCATCGCCTTGGCGGTGATAAGCGGCAGGCCGGGGGTCACTTGACTATAGGTTCGCCGGGTTTCTTCGAGTTCCTCGACCACATTCGATCTATAGTACTCACCGAGAAACTTATGCACTTGATCTTTGTTATTTTCATCGCGATAAAAATCCATGCCGTCCGCCAGCCCGCGCATGAAGTTCATGACCGTCTCTCTATCGCTTCGGATGAAGGATCGCGTGGTCACCGGTCCAGCCACTGTGTACTCGAAATCCTCCTTCGAAAAATCGATAAACGTCGGGTAACCCGCTTTGCGCGCCTTTAAGGTGAAAGGCGATTGAAACAAGCTGGCTTGAACCTGTCCGGCGGTGAGCGCGGTCCAACGGTCGCCCTGGCCGCCTATGCCGACAATCTGCACGTCCTTCTCAGGATTGAGCCCAAGCCGTCGAACCGCCACCCTGGCGATAAAATCCGTGCTCGACCCGAGTTGACTAACTCCGACTCGCTTTCCCTTTAAATCTTCGGGCCGTTTGATCGAAGGATGTGCCGCCAGGATGTAGTCCAGTCGATTGCCTACTGCGCCGATAAATTGAAACTCCTTGGCGCCCTGCGCCCACGCCGCCACAACCGTCGAAGCACCTTGCAACTGTAAGGGCAGAGCGCCGGAGAGCGCCGCTTGGATTCCCATCAGCCCGCCCCTGATGTAGATCGGTTCCAGCTTCAAGCCATGCTTTTCAAACGAACCCGAACGATACGCCACCCAAAAATAACTGGAAGAACCGCCCAATGGATAGCCGACTTTGATCTCTCTCAGAGGTTTGGCTTGAGCGACGAGAACCGACGGAAGTAAAGTTAATACCAAGCAAATGATTGCTCGCACCGATCGGGCGATTGCATTCATGATCTGTACCTCCATCGTTTTGCGCTTTTTACTCCGCCTTGTGAAATCTTTCCCCTAATCTTTCTATCGTAATCGCAATCGACGAGCGAAAAATATTTCCCGACTAATGCCTATTGCCTGTTGCCTAATGCCTAATGCCTATTTTCACTTAATCAGCCTCGTGGCCCGCGCCAGCACCTCCGGCGGAACCGTCACGTCAATCTGCGTCGCCGTCTTCAGATTGATGATGAACTCAAACTTGGCTGACTGCTCCACCGGCAGATCGGCCGGCTTGGCGCCTTTCAGGATTCGGTCCACGTAGTATGCGACGCGTCGGTAGCTCTCCGCGAGGTCCGCCCCGTAGGACATGAGCCCACCGGCGTCTACAGATGCTCTGTTGCCCACCGACGGTAAGCGGCTCTTTAACGCGAAGTCTGCGATCCGTTTTCTGTTAGCACCCATTAGCGGGCTCCCCGTTAAGTAGAGTCCGTCTGGGCGCTGCTTATTCAGCGCGGCGAATACCCGATCGAAATCGTCCGCGCCTCGTATCTCCCAAGGCTGAAGAGTCAACCGTAGCGCACGCGCCGCGACTGGGAGAAGCTCTGTCACCTCACGTCTATCGTTCGAATTGGCCGGATGGTAGAGAACCGCCACACGGACAAGTTTGTTAACCGCTTCTTTGAGCAGCTCCAGCCGCTTCCCGGCTAGCTCTCTGCTAAGGAGACTAATGCCGGTGACGTTACCGCCGGGACGGGCAAGGCTTTCAATCAGGCCTGCCTCGACAGGATCGGTCCCACCGCCCGTCATTACTATGGGAATCGTCTTGGTCGCATTCTTGGCCGCCTGGATTATCCCGGTCCCTCCTGCTACCACGATGATATCGACCTTGAGGCGGACCAGCTCGGCCGCAAGCTCACGGGCCAGATCCATCTTCGCCTCCGCATATCGGTACTCGATGGTGATGTTCTGTCCGTCTATGTGGCCAAGCTCGCGCAGAGCCAGCCGAACTCCCTCGGTACGGGCGGAGTCAGCAGCTGGCTCGAACGACGATAGATACCCTAGCCGGGGGACTTTCTTCGGCTGCTGAGCGTGAACTGGAAAACTAAGAGCAAGGTACAGAGTGCATAGAGCCAGTCCAGTGATTTTTTTATGCACGAAGTTTTCCCTCACCCTTACCCTCTCCCACTTTCGTGGGCGAGGGAATAAGTCAAAAACCGGGAATTGCGAGTCATTTTCCTATCTTTATTTTCCTCGCCCTTTTAGGGAGAGGGAAGGGTGAGGGTCGACACAACACTTGCTAAGCTCTTCCAACACGTCGTCCAATTGCGTCACCACCTGATTATTCCAAAAGCGCAACACGCGATAGCCGCGCGAT
>DASSGE010000207.1:0-8865 GCA_035693605.1 Binatia bacterium | reverse complement strand
CGACAGTGTGAAATCATTACCGCAGTTCCGTGCCGACACACGCACCCAAATCAAAGGTCAGCTAGGTGAGGGCGAGAGCAGCGGTGTGATGTTCAAAGGTATGCCGACACCGGGTAAGAGTGAGCTCTCAGCGCAAGACGTGGTGACCAACTATCGGCGCCAAGCGGAACAGGAACTCAATTCGGAAAAGGTTCCGACGGCGCTCAAGGACACAGTGCGAAAATACTTTCTGTCGTTGGAAGAAAGCAGGAAATAAGATTCCAGTGGCCAGGGGTGAGTTGTCGGTAAAGACTTCGGATGTAAACT
This sequence comes from Binatia bacterium, assembly GCA_035693605.1. Taxonomy (GTDB): domain Bacteria; phylum Desulfobacterota; class Binatia; order UBA9968; family UBA9968; genus DP-20. The sequence continues at coordinate 8,559 of DASSGE010000207.1, read as the reverse complement.
GATCGCTGGCACTGCACTGGCTGACTACGAGGAGACTCGTCATGGAATCCGTCGGGGATATTGCACAACGCATCGACAGCGCGCGACGCACTTACGCCGAAGTTAAGTCTGAGATCGCCCGGGTCATTGTCGGTCATGAGGAATTGATCGAGCAGGTGTTTGTCGCGCTGGTCTGCGGCGGCCACTGTCTGCTCGAAGGGGTGCCCGGGTTGGGCAAGACACTGATGGTGCGTAGCTTGGGCGAGATTCTCAGCCTGACCTTTTCGCGTATTCAGTTCACGCCCGATCTCATGCCGGCGGATATCACCGGCACCAACATGTTGACTGACGACCCCTCGGGACGAAAACTATTTGAGTTTCAGCGCGGACCGGTGTTTGCCCATGTGGTGCTTGCCGACGAAATCAACCGGGCGACGCCTAAAACCCAATCTGCACTCTTGGAAGCGATGCAGGAACAAGGCGTTACCGTCGGCGGCAAGCTGCACCGCTTGGAAAACCCGTTCATGGTATTGGCGACGCAGAATCCCATCGAGATGGAAGGCACCTATCCGCTGCCGGAAGCGCAAGTGGACCGGTTTTTTTTCAAATTGATCTTGCAGTATCCGAGCCATGCGGAGTTGACGCGCATCGCCGATCTGACGACCGCGGCGCCGCCGACGCCGCTCAGGGAAATCCTTGATGCTGACGGTATTCTGCAATTGCGCCAGTGGGTGCGTGAAGTGCCGCTCGCCGATGTTGTGAAAGACTATGCGGTGCGGCTGATCCTCAGCAGCCATGCCCGACCGGAGAAAAACAGCGGCGAATCCCTCGCCCAGCGCTATGTCCTGTATGGCTCGAGCCCACGCGGCTTACAGAGCGTGATACTTGCGGCCAAGGCGCGCGCCCTCTTCGCCGGCCGACCCAATGTTTCCTTCGACGATATCCGCATCATGTTGCTGCCGAGTTTGCGCCACCGTTTGATTCTCAACCTGGAAGCCGATGCCGACGGTGTGAGTGCTGATCGAATCCTGAACGACTTGATTACACGAGTCGCCGAGGTGCCATAGGCAAACCGAATGGATTTCGAATTGTTTTCGAGCTTGGAGTCGGAGCGCCGGCGTGTCGCCTCGGTACTGTCGAAGTTTGCGATGGCGGCCAGGTCCAAGATTTCTCGCTGGTCTCGATATGACGCGCGCGCGGGACAGATACCAGGTTCCTTGGTCACTCAATCCGACATTCCACACCCGCACCCGGAAACTTTTTTTGACGCTGATTTCCTGCGACGGCTTGAACGGCTTCATCTGGTCGCCAAACGCTTGAACTGGGCGGGGGCGAAGGGCGAGCACGCGGTGTCGCGCAAGGGTTTTAGCCTGGAGTTTTCCGATTACCGGCGTTACCAGCGCGGCGATGATCTGCGTTATATCGATTGGAATATTTACCGGCGGCTTGATCGCTTGCTGTTAAAGATATTCACCGCCGAGGAGGAAATGAATATCTATCTGCTGGTCGATACCAGCCGGTCCATGGCCGAGGGCGATCCGGTCAAGCTCGATTATGCCAGGAAAGTCGCCGCTGCGTTGGGCTATATCGGTCTCAAAAATCTTGACCGGGTTGGCGGCGCGGCATTTTCTTCGGGGTTGCATAAGCCACTGACATTGGGGCGCGGCCGCAAGCAAATCCTCGGCCTCTTTGGATTTCTCGCCAAACTGTCGTGCGCGGGGGAAACCAACCTGCGCGGCGCGATTCATTCCTTCACGAAACTTTTCCCCCATGCCGGCTTGGTCATTATCGTCAGCGACCTTTTCGATCCTAGCGGCTGGCGCGCCGCGCTCGAGGAGCTCTCAGGCAAAAACTATCAGGTGCTGTTGGTCCACGTCGTTGACCAGGCAGAGCTAAAACCGCAGGCCTCCGGCGACGTCGCCTTGGTGGACGTCGAAGCCGGCGACGAACGCAAATTTTTTCTCGACATCGATCTAGTACGGCGTTTCGAGCGTGAGCTGGAGAATTATTTCAAAGAGATCGAAACGCTCTGTGCAAATCGCAAAGTCGATTATCTGCGCACGACGACGCAAATGCCCTTCGACGAGTTCGTTTTACAAACGCTGCGGCGGGTGAGCAGCGTGGCCTGAACTATGCTTTGGGGATTGCCAGCCGCACTGTTTTTACTCATTGGGGCGATCCCGCTAATCCTGTTTCTCCATAGCCTTAAACCGCGCGGCCTGAAGATCGCCACCACGACGATGTTCATTTGGCAGCGGGTGCTGCGCGAACGGCCCTTGGGTACGCGGATCGGTTGGCTGTTACGCAAGAATGTTTTACTGATTCTTCAATTGCTCGCCGCTGTCGCGCTGATTGCCGCTCTCGCCGATCCCTCACTGCTCCATATCGCTTCCCGCTCAGGAGACATGATCGTTGTGCTCGATTTGAGCGCGAGCATGAAGGCCAAGGGCAAAACCGCCGACCGCTTCGACCATCTGCGCCGAGAATTCAATTCGCTGATCGACGGACTTTCGGCCAATCAGAAAATGATGGTCATCGGCGCGGGCGCCGAACCACGGCTGTTGTTGCCGTTTACCGCCGACCAACGGCGCCTGCGCGAGCTCGCGCGTAACTTGGCCGCCACTGACGGTCCCGGAAAAATAAAGGAGGCGATTCTCTTCGCTCAGGGTTTTCTCAAGCGCGGCAGCGCCGATCAGGTGACGGTAATCAGTGACGGAGCGTTCGCCGGTGCTGCAGACTTCGCGACAACCTCGCCGCATATGCGATTCGTCAAAGTCGACGGCGGCAGCGAAAACGTCGGCATTGTCGGCTTTTCGGTGCGCCGCCAGCCGGAGCGCCCTGGGTCCGCGGAGATCCTCGTGCATTTACGCAATTTTACTTCCAATGCGGTGCGGCTGCCGCTTGCGCTGTCTCGCGATGAAAAGCTAATCCTGCGCGACGAAATCACTATCGGCGCCAACGACCGGCGCGTGCTCATCTATCCATTCGACGGCATCCTGGCGGGGAGGCTAGTGGCGCAATTAGATGTCGCCGATGATTTCAGCACCGATAACCGCGCGTTTCTGGCGCTGAACGACACGCGGCCGGTGCGCGTGCTCTACGTCGGCCCCGGCAATCCCTACTTGGATAAGCTATTTCGCTCATTCGGGAATCTTGAACTGACCTCGCTCTCGGTTTGGGACGAGCACGCAGCCGCGCAACAAAGCAAATTCGACGTCGTCGTCTGCGACCGTGTCGGACCGCCACCGGTGGCCCAGGGCAATCTCATTTTGATCGACACGCTGCCGCCGCGAACGGTGCTTGCGCGCCAGGCTAAGGTCGATCGGCCGCGGCTGCTTTTGCCCTTGGCAAAGCATCCGTTGACCGCGGGTCTCAATTTGGCGGAATTGCAAGTGCGCCAGGCCGCTCCACTGCGCGATTACGGTGCCGGTGTCGCGCTCGCGCGCATAGCGCAAGGGCCGCTGATCTATGCCCTGGAGCAAGACCAACTGCGGCTAGTTTATTTCGGCTTTGATTTGCTCCAGTCCGATTTGCCTTTGCGCGTGGCGTTCCCGGTCCTGTTTCACAATATTTTTGAATGGTTTCAACCGCAGCGATTGGAATTTCCCGGCCAGAGCGGACAGGCTGGCGTGCCGATTAAAATTATCACGGCCGAGACCGACGCTCGGACGGCAATCACGACACCCAGCGGCAGGAAAGAAACATTCTCGAGCCCTAGCCGTTCAATCGTGTTCGCCGAAACCTTCGAGGCCGGGTTTTACAGTTACAGTAATGGCCTGCGCCAAGGCGAATTTGCCGTAAATCTCCTCGATGAGGAGGAGTCGCAGATCGCGCCGGGTTTGAAGGCGCAGGTTTCAACGCAAAAAACCGCCGCGGCGGTGCGCGCCGAGAGCGGCTTTTCACTGTGGCCGATGTTGTTGGGCGTTGTTCTACTGTTGCTCGGCGCAGAAATATTTTTGGCCTTTCGTCAAGGTTTATCTTTGTATCCAGTTCTCATGCGCTCCGGAGCATTGGCGCTGCTCGTTATGGCACTGCTCAATCCGCGCTGGATTCAGCCAAGCGCGGCCCTGGACGTGATCTTCGCCGTCGATTTATCGCGCAGTGTCGGCCAGGAGGGAAGAGAAAAGGCGCGTGAGGTCATGGAATTTGCCGCGGGCCTGAAAAAAATCACGACTCGCACCGGGCTGATGAGCTTTGGCAGTGCCCCGGAATGGGAATTGCCACCACGCGACGAGATCGCACCCGTGGAGTTTTCCGCGCGGCTGGATCGAGAGCAGACTGATATTCAGGCGGCCCTGCAAGGCGCGGCGGCGCAGATTGGCGATGGGCGTCAGGGTCGCATCTTGCTTTTCTCCGACGGCAATGAAAACCGTGGTGAGACGGCGCGGGTTACGCCGCTCCTGCGCAGTCAAGACGTGCAGGTATGGACACTGCCCGTCGGTCTGTCGCGCGGCAGCAATGAGATTTACCTGGCTGATTTGACATTGCCGCACCAAGTTGACAGCGCCGAGAGCTTCGAGGTTCGCGTTGCGGTCGAAAGCTTGCGCGAGTCGCCAGCGCGGCTGCGTCTGCTGCGCGACGGCGTGCTCACCGCCGAGCGCGAGCTGCATTTGAACGCGGGCAGCAATAACGTGTCCTTCCGTGATGCACTCAGCGAGCGCGGCAATCATCGCTACGAAGTTTTGGTCGAGTCCGTCGACGATACCTTGGCCGAAAATAACTTGCTCCAGGGCGTCGTCGAAGTGAAAGGTCCACCGAGGGTACTGCTGCTTTCGGCACAGAAAGACAGCCAGCGCGTTCTTGCACGTGTGCTGCAAGTACAAGGCTACACAGTCGTGGAAGCGGCGCCGGAGGCGTCTTCCTTATCACTTGGCGACCTCGCCGCTTTCGATCTCTTGGTGCTCGACAATGTGCCGGCGTTTCAACTGACGCACGCCAAAATGGAGAGCATCGAAAAATACGTGCGCGACTTTGGCGGCGGTTTACTCGTTATCGGCGGTTCGCAGAGCTATGGCGCCGGCGGCTATTACCGCACGCCGCTCGAGCGCATCCTACCGGTCGACATGCGTCCGCCGGCGAAATTAGAAATGCCCCACGTGGCGCTGCTCTTTGTCATTGACAAATCGGGCAGCATGGGTTCCGGAGCTGAGGGTAGCACCAAGCTCGATCTCGCTAAGGCCGCTGCCATCGCCGCCGCTGATATTATGAACCCAACCGACCAGGTGGGTATTCTCGCCTTCGATGCCAATTGGGATTGGTCGCTGCCGTTTCGCCAGGTAGGCAAAGGCGAGTGGATCACCGACAAGCTGGCCAATTTGCAGTCCGACGGCGGCACTGACCTGTATAAAGCGATGGTCGAAGCGTACCGCGGCATGGCCGGGAAGACGGCATCGATCAAACATGTGATCGCCCTTTCCGACGGTCTTACTGACAAGGCAGACTTTCAATCTTTGATAGCCAAGATGGCACGCGACGGCATTACTGTATCGACCGTGTCCATCGGCAGCGATGCGGACGTCAAACTAATGGCCGAAATCGCCACAGAGGGTAAAGGGCGCGGTTACGTCGCTCTCGACCCACAGACGATTCCACAGATCTTCACTACCGAGACGTTGTTGATTTCACGCGATCTTTTAATCGAGAAGCCGGTGGCGGCAAGCATCGTCGCTGCCACTGGCGCACTCAAAGGTATCACGCAAAATAGTCTCCCCAGACTACGCGGCTACGTGCTCACCTATCCCAAGCCGCGCGCCGAGTTGCTCATGCGCGCCGACCAGGATCCGCTGCTGGTGTCCTGGCGATATGGCCTCGGTCGAGTGATGGCGTTTACATCCGACCTGAGCGGACGCTGGGGTAAAGAGTGGGTAGATTGGAGCGTATTTCCCCAGTGGGCGAGTCAGATTAGCCGCGACACCATGCGCAAGGTGCTTGACGGCAAAATCCGCGTCGATTTTCACACCGAAGGAGAGGCGGTAAAAATTGTCAGCGACTTGGTTGCCCAGGACGGCAAGTTTTTGAATCATCTAAGTCTTAAAGCGACGGTCGTCACCCCTAACCAAAACAGCCGGGAGCAACCGCTGCAGCAAAGCGCGCCAGGGCGCTACGAGGGTAATTTCATACCGGCACAACGCGGAATCCATTTCGTCACACTGTACGCCCAAACCAAGCCCGGCGCAGCGCCTTTGCCGGTGGCGACCGTGCCGTACATCGCGCCATATCCCAAAGAGTACCGCGAGTTGAAACCCAATCTCGCGTTGCTCAGTCGGCTCGCCGAGGATACCGGCGGTGAAATGATCGATCCGTCAAACTTTCATGCCGGACTGATACGCCTCTACACGCCGGCGCCGGGCAAAGGCTCTCAACGACAAGAGACCTGGTGGCCATTGGCGAGCGTTGGCCTGTTGCTGTTTCTCCTTGACCTGATACTTCGTACGTGGCCGAGGCGTCGCTCCGCTCTCGCCGCCACTTAGCCTTGCAATGCTTGCCCGAACTTCGCCCGTAAACTTGTTTCGTTGTCAACCGTTGCCAAACCGGAAGACGAAGCAAGGTGTCAACATGCGCGTAGTTATGATTGCACTGATCTGCGACAGAGTGCCGGCTCACGCTAATCAAGCTCCAGCAGATACGCGGCTTTCATCAAACGCAAGTTCTTCGCCACCGCTTCTTTAACCGACCGTTTGTTCCTCTGTAGGATGGCCTAGGCCGCGTCGGTCCAAACCGTCCGGTGCGCCCGCCGCGGAGAAGTTTTTAACCGATGTATTGGGGAAAGTAGTCATCCGGCGATTATTGCCCGTCGTGTTTTTACTTACACTGAATGCGACAAATTCCGCCACGATGGGACGAATAGTACGGCAGTTGATGCCTAGTCGAGTGGCAACTCCTATTCATTAAGCCGCCGTAGCAAATTGCTTGGCGCATTAATGGGCATTCTAGACAACAAAAAATTTCTTTAATTTCAGTTAGTTTTGTGATTAGATAGGGACCAAGTGAAAATCCTGACGACTGCCGTAGCGGCCCTCCTGTTAGTCCATTCATCCTGGTCTTTCCCTTGCATTAAACCCTGGTGACGTGCGTCTAAACAGTGAGGCCGCTGTGCGATGATGGAGAACAACTAATTAGACAATAAATAATTACCGACAACTGAGCTAATCGACACCGGGAGGGAGAAGTAATGAACCCTGGAGATCCGCTCAAAACTACCAAACCCATTCGCTCGCAGAAGACGGGCACAATCTTGCCACGGCAAGGGACTTTTGTCCGAGCTGTCGAAAATATGGGTCGGCAGTTGATTCTGGTGAATTTCGGTCCGGCCGGTGAAGAGTACCTGTTTCCGGACGAAATCGTTTCGGAAGCTGCTAAAGCGTAGATATTGTCACTGCCGTTTACGTAAGTGGCTTGCTCCTGGCGCAGACACGGGAGCCGCCATCGTTTTGCCCAGCAAATCCCCGCCTGAACCGTTCCGCTGCTTTGGAATCTGCTAAGGGTTTTTGATAGAAACACTTATCATTTTGTGGAGGTGGGCCATGAGTGAGCGGATCGTCAAGGGCTATCATGCTCATATCTATTACGATCCCAAGCGGACTCGCGCTGCTGCAGAAAAGGTGCGGGCTGGCTTGGCGCAGTTCAACGTGCAATTGGGGAGTTGGCATGATGCACCCGTGGGACCGCACCTCGACGCGATGTATCAAGCGCTGTTTTCCAACGATGAGTTCGGCAAGGTGGTGCCGTGGTTGATGCTCAACCGCGAAGGATTGTCGGTGTTGGTACATCCATCAACCGGCGATGGTTACGGCGATCACCTGGAGCGGTCGCTTTGGCTGGGCGAGCGCTTGAAACTCAACGAAGAAGCCTTGCGCCGGCCGCACTGAGCATCCCGCTGTCGTCGATGAAACGCATCCACACGTCAAAAGACCCGCTCATGATTAGCCACTTGAAGAACGTCCTGGCGACGTTCGGTATCAAGTGCGTGATGAAGAAGATGGATTTGATCAGTGCCGCAGGCCAACTGCCGCCCACCGAGTGCTGGCCGGAATTATGGGTGGTAGAAGATGAAAAGAGCGTGAGGGCCAAGGCTATTCTCAAACAAACTTTGGCGCCGCTGGCATCGGTCAAGAAGGCTTGGGTTTGCAAGCACTGCGATGAAAATATCGAAGGCCAGTTCTCCGAGTGTTGGAACTGTGGTTGCGATCCTTCCGGCGCTCAGGCACGCGGCGTGATCAAATTGGCCGCCCGCTCGCATCGCCGGCACTAACCTATACTTTCCCCTACTTGTTCAGCGCTAGCAAGATTGTTCCGGCGACAACGGCGCAGCTGCCGATGGCGGTGCGCAAAGTCACCTTCTCCAAATTCCGCAAAAGTAAAATCGAACCGAGCAGCACCCACATGGGTGTGGTCGCCATAATCGGGGCGATGAGCACTACGGGGCCGAGGCTGACGGCGGCGCTGAAGAGGAGAAAGCCGCCGGTCTCGAACGAACTCGCCAAGACAAACGAACGCAGGGCGTGGCGATGGGGCCAAACCAAATATTTCCCGCGGCCCGAGACGAGAAGATAGCCGCCGAGACAAATCAGCGACGATAAT
>DASSGE010000206.1:0-6764 GCA_035693605.1 Binatia bacterium | reverse complement strand
TGGGGCAAACTCGAGCGAATTGCTTGCATCCCTTCACGCACGGGCGCGCTCCGCGCTGCAGTGGCGAACTGCTCGAAGGGCACGCCCATCGGGTAGGCATCCACTTTGACGCTGCGATCGTCGATCAGCAATTTGCCCATTTGGCTTTCATGGCCGAGCACACGCAGCACACAGCGCAAAAAGTATTGGGCGTAATCAAAGGTATGGAAACCAATCACGTCGGCGCCGAGCAAGCCTTCGAGCAGGTGGCGGCGCCACTGCGCTGGCAGAAGCCGAAAAATTTCAAAGTGCGGAAACGGGATATGCAAAAAGAAACCGATGGAAAGCTGCGGCAATTGCGCGCGAATCAGCCGTGGCAACAGCATCAAATGATAGTCATGAATCCACAGCAGATCGCCGGGCCGGAGCACCGCCAACGCCGCATCGGCGAAGGCCTGATTGACTTTCTGATAATGAGTCCAATATTCCGCTTCATGGCGGGTGTACTGTGGAAAATAATGAAACAGCGGCCAAAGCGTTTTATTGCAAAAGCCCGAATAGAACGCGTCAATATCCGTTGCGGATAAAAACACCGGGGACGCATGAAAGCGCGACAGCGCTTCGGCGCGCACGCGATTGTGCAGAACTTCGGGCACAGCATTGCCGGGCCAGCCGATCCAAAGATATTCCGTGCTTCCGTTCCCGCCGGAACTCCTCGCAGTCAAAAGGGCGTGCAGGCCGGACGCGACGCCGCCGGCGCTTGGCTGAAACTCCAGATCATCGCCCTGCTGCGCTACTGTGAAGGGCAAGCGGTTAGAGACAAGGACGATTCTTTGCACCGGCTGATTGCCCGTATTCATAATTTAAAACCGCCCCTGCGCTTATGCCGGATCGTTTTCTACTCAGCAAACAAAATGCTGAAATAAAGGATAGGTCTTCAGAAATTTATTCTCAATATGCTTCTATTCATTTATTTGCCCAAGTGCTGTTAAAACCAGGCGGAGTGTCGACGCGACGAGCACAGTCATACAGCCCGTCGAGCGGACATTCTTGCCGATCCTGAGATCGTGATGAAATTATTTGAATCCCCACGCCGGTATCGACTCGCCACCATCCAATGGCGAAGCCGGCACACAAGCGCACGCAGGGGAAGAGTCGGATCGGCTCTGCCCCTGCGCCGGCGAGCGCCGGTAATTTTGTTGCTAGGTTCTTACAGCGCGACGATCAACTCACTCAGTGTGGTCTGCCTTTTGTCAGATAGTCTCATAACGTTTTACGGTTAAGCTACGCGACCAAAGAGTTTCTCTTTCCATGATGGTATCGCTCTCTCCGGCAACTCTGCGCAAGCTTCGTACCAGCGCGACCGCGTCGAGCTAACGTGCCGAAAAAAAGGCATTTAATCTCTACGCAGCACGCCATAACGAGATCACCTTGTATGAGATACCCTACTGAATGCGTCTGTGCAGACGAATTTGCTCTGTGAATTTGGCAAACGGTGTAGGATAACCCTGCGCGATAAGTCCGGCGAATTTTTATCGTCGGCGTGCTTTGCTCGCGCACTGCGCGAAACCGCGCAACACCATTTAGTGATTGAATTGCTCTGGCAATATGTTCTGAACGCTTGCCGCCCTGAAAGAAAATAGGTACTTTACCCTGCAACCGGAGTTGTCTTGACGACCACCTATATTCTCAAAGAGTTAACCGAACCGATCCGCGACAGCTCAGGGCTGGACTACCGCAAGGAGTTAAACGAAGCGCAGTACGAGGCGGCGACGGCGATCGAAGGACCGCTGTTGATCATCGCCGGCGCCGGCACTGGCAAGACTCGCACGCTGGTCTATCGCGTTGCCCATCTGATCGATCGCGGTGTCGATCCCAGGTCGATCCTGTTGCTGACCTTCACCCGGCGCTCTGCCGAGGAAATGATCCGCCGCGCCAGCTTATTGATGGACGGCCGGTGCAATCAGATCGCCGGCGGCACATTTCACTCGTTTGCCAATCTGGTCCTGCGCATCCACGGTCGCCATGTCAACCTTGCCTCCTCTTTCACCATCATGGACCGGCCCGACAGCGAAGATATCATTCAGCTGATTCGCTCCGACATGGGGCTCAATACCAAAGAGAAACGCTTTCCGCGCAAACAGACGGTGGCCGAGATCTTGAGCATGTCGCTCAATAAAAAGATCCCGCTGGGCGATCTGCTCGAACTCGAATACCCTCATTTGGTCGAGGTCAATGAGGAAATTGGCGAGATCCAGCGCCGCTATACCGATTACAAAAGAACCAAATCGCTGATCGACTACGACGACCTTCTAACCAAACTGCGCGATCTGCTCGCCGATCATCCGGAGGTTCGCCAACGGCTGTCCGACACCTATCGTTTCATCATGGTCGACGAGTATCAGGACACCAATCACCTGCAGGCGGAGATCGTCCGGCTTTTGGCCGCCACGCACGATAATGTCGCCGTGGTCGGCGACGACGCCCAGAGCATCTATTCATTTCGCGGCGCTAATTTTCGCAACATCATGGATTTCCCTAAGCACTTTCCCGGCGCGCGCATCATCAAGCTGGAAGAGAACTATCGCAGCACCCAGCCGATCTTGAACCTGACCAACGAAATCATTAGCCGCGCCAAGGAAGGTTACGAAAAGCGCTTATTCACGCGCAAAAGCGTCGGCACTCGTCCCAAGCTGATCCAGGCGGGCAGCGAACAGATGCAATCGCAATTCGTCTGTCAAAAGGTTCTGGAACTGCGCGAGCAAGGCGTTCCCCTATGGGATATCGCCGTGCTGTTCCGATCGAGCTTTCATTCGTTCGATCTGGAAATCGAACTGGCTCGCCATAATATTCCGTTCGTCAAACGGGGCGGCTTTCAATTCATGGAAGCCGCGCATGTCAAAGACCTGCTGGCCCATTTGCGGATCATGGCCAACCCGCAGGACGCCGTATCGTGGAACCGCGTCCTGATGCTGCTCGAAGGCATCGGTCCGGGTGCCAGCCAGAAGATCATCAAATGGCTACTCGAAGGCGGCAGCGCCGTCGATCGATTGCGCAGCTACGACGCCAAAGGCAAAATTGCTCAGGGACTGCGAACTTTAGCGCAAGTGCTGGAGGAAGCCGCCCAGGTCGAACTGCCGTCTGAACAGGCGCAGTATTTGATGCAGTATTATCTGCCGATTCTGAAACAGAACTATCCCGACGATCATCCCAAGCGTCTGCGCGACATGGAACATTTCCAGGGAATGACCGAACGCTATCGCAGCCTGGAACGGTTATTAAGCGACATGGCGTTGGAACCGCCCAACGATAGCATCGGCGGGGTGCTCGCAGTCGATCCTGACGAGGGGCCGTTGATCCTGTCGACAATTCACTCGGCCAAGGGATTGGAATTTCACTCTGTGTTTATCATCTGGGCTCTCGAAGGCCGATTTCCTTCACTCTACAACACCAATTCCCAGGAAGATTTGGAAGAAGAGCGCCGTCTGCTCTATGTCGCCGCTACGCGGGCTAAACAAAACCTGTTTATTTCCTACCCGACCCGGGTTTTCGACAAAACTTTGCGCATGGTGTTATCCCAACCTTCGCAGTTCATCGACGGCATGTCATCGCGCATGCTCGAGCCCGTCGCTCTCGTGCCCGAGGGATCTTATTGGAATTGGGAGAGTTGATGATGGTGCAGCTCCTGCATTACGTTGTGGTATTCGTCAGCGGCGCAGTTTTGATGGCGTTGGAAATCGCCGGCAGCCGGATTCTCGCGCCCAATTTCGGCAGCTCGATCTTTGTCTGGGGCAGCTTAATCTCGGTGGTCATGACTGCGCTCAGCATCGGTTACTACTGGGGCGGCTGGATGTCGGCACGCGAGCCCTCCTACGGTAAACTCGCCACGCTGCTGATCATTCCCGGGATTGTGATCTTTTTTCTGCCCTTTGTTTATCCGGCAATCAATGATTGGATCGCCAGCATTGATCTCGGTAATCGATTGAGCCCGCTGTTCGCGTGCACCGCGCTGTTCCTTCTCCCGGGAGTCTTTCTCGGCACCGTCTCGCCATACGTCATCCGTTTGGCAGCGACCAAATTAAATACCGTCGGCAGCACGGCCGGCACGCTCTACGCGGTCTCCACCGCCGGCAGTATTTTCGGCACGCTGATTACCGCTTTTTATTTGATTCCGGTGCTGGGCGTCAGCAATATTATTCATTCTTTGGGGGCAACGCTGGTGGTTTTATCGTTAATTGTAGTACCTTTGCTGCGATTTCAACGCGCCGGCGCGGCGCGCGCTGTCACGGCGAGCTGGCTGTTCTTGGGCTCATTCGGATTTTTCGGTTCGGCTTCGGCACCGGCAGCTTGGGCGAAAACTTTGTTGCAAAAAGACACATTCTATCATCGCATCCGGGTCGAAGAGGACGAAGAAGCGCGTTATATGTACTTCGATCGCACGCTGCAGAGCGCCATGACCTTAAAAGATCCGACGGCGCTCCGGCAGGTGTATTCGCGCTACACTTCGATCGCCATGACCTTTCGTCCCGATGCCAAGCGCATGCTGCTGATCGGCGTCGGCGGCGGATCGATTCCCAAAAAGCTCAACAAGGAATTTCCCAATCTCGTCATCGACGCCATCGATCTCGACCCCGAGGTGATTCGCATCGCCAAAGATCACTTCAACCTAGCCGAACACAAGAACCTGCAGCTGTACGCGCAAGACGGCCGCTTGTTTCTGGCGCGCACCAAGCACCAATACGATATCATCATGCTCGATGCCTACTTCACCGATTCGATGCCGTTTCATCTGGCCACGAGACAATTCTTCGAACTGGCGCAGAAAAAACTCAGCCCAAATGGCCTGGTGGTCGCCAATCTCATCAGTGCAGTCACCGGTCCGTCGGGTAAGATCGCGCGTTCTTTCGTGCGCACCCAACGGCAGGTTTTTCCGCAGACCTATGTTTTTGCATCGCGCCGACCGGATAACGTGAGCCTGGATACGATCCAGAACGTGATTGTCGTCGCCACCCGTGACAAGCAGCGCGTCGAAATCAAAGAAATCGTCAAACGCGCCATGGCGCTTGATAAAGGTCTATTTCCGGATCCAGTCCAAGACATCGCCGTCGCCTATTTTGATCGCCCGCTGCCTGAAGATGTGCCGATTCTAACCGATGATTTTGCGCCGACCGACAATCTGCTCAATCCTTAGTGTGCTGGCACTCGCCGGCTGCTCACTTTTCCAACCTCCGGCGCCACAGCGTATCGTGCGCGTCAAGGCGCTGGTAGACCAGCCGTTCAGAACCAGAAATCCCGTCTGGGCTCAGGACGCGCGCGGGCTGATCGAAGCGGCGTCCGACTATTATGAAGAGGAGTTTGGCATTAGGCTGATCACACAAAGCGTTTCCGCTTGGCCTGAAGGCGAAAGAATTCCCTCTACCCCAAACTTGCTGGCGCGCTTGCAGAAACAATTCCCGGTCGCTTCGGCTGATGGCAGCTACGACATCGTAGTCGCGTTCACCGGCGAGAATGTCAGCCGCATCCTCACCGCCGGGCGGCCGCGTGTCGATCGCATCGGCAACTGCAGCCAAGGCCTGGCAAGATACATCATCCTGCCGACACGGAAACCTTTTCGCTACACCGGACAAACCTCGGATCTCGACCCTGATGTTATGGCCCTGGTGCACGAGATAGGCCATGTGTTCGGCGCCGAACATGTCGAGGACATCCATTCGATCATGAATGAAAACTTCGACTACCGCAGCCAATTCGACGCCAAGAACCGCTCAATCATCCAAAACAACCGCGCCTGCCCATTTGCCAAATAATTAAATAGGCAGTAGGCATTAGGCGCCAGGCAATAGTCTGAAATCCGATGCCGACTTCTGTCTTACTGTTGCCTATTGCCTGATGCCTATTGCCTCATGCTGAGCGACCCCCTGGAACGATTGGAACATCTGGAACCATTGGAACCGAACACCGAACGAGTTTCAGACGTTCCAAATGTTCCAGAGGTACCGTTCAGTCAAACCCATGCTGAATAATATTCGAGTCGTCATGGTTCGCCCGCGCGGATCCGGCAACATCGGCTCGGTGGCGCGGGCGATGAAGAACTTCGGGGCCGCCGAGTTGGCCATCGTCGGCGCAGCGCGCACCCGGAGTTTTTGGGCAAAAGCTATGGCAGTGCATGGTCGCGATATACTCAGCGATGCCAAATGCTACGAAACGATTCGCGCCGCCATCGCCGACTGCACGCTGGTCGTCGGTACCACTTGCCGCGCCGGCCTCTACCGTGCCCATAGCCAATCGCCCCGTGAAGTCGCGCCCAGCGTCGTCGCTGCCGCGAAAACAGCAAAAGTTGCGCTCATTTTCGGGCCGGAAGATCATGGACTGAGCAACAAAGATCTCGAGCACTGCCAGCTGTTAGTCGATATTCCGTCTCACCCCGAGTATCGATCGCTCAACGTCGCCCAGGCCGCGGGGGTATGTCTATACGAGTTCTACGTCGCCGCGTTGGAGACTACAGCCAATGACACCATCCAGCGCGCCGAAGCCGAGAACGTCGAGCGGCTGTTCGACATCATGCGCCAAGCGCTGCTCAAAATCGGCTTTCTCGATTCGGAAAATCCCGAACATATGCTGCTCGCCTTCCGGCGCATCCTGGGCCGCGCCGGCCTCGAAGAGAAAGACGTGAGAATTTTAACCGGCATGTTCCGCCAAATCGAATGGTACGCTAATCAAGGCTGGAAAGTCGTCGAGGAAAAAGAGAAACAGGGAATCAAGATCAAGTAAGTTGATAAATTCCG
>DASSGE010000205.1:0-3280 GCA_035693605.1 Binatia bacterium | reverse complement strand
TTATGTCGTCGTTGCCGTCAGTCTTGGTTCAGCGAAGCGCCGCTTTTGCGCCGTCTCCCAGATCCAGATTCTGCGGCAACCAGTCTTCTTTTTGACCCGGTAGGCTGTATTCGTAAGCTCCCCGATACACCACCGGTATCGCGTCGAAATTCTCATGCGGCGGCGGCGAGCTGGTGCTCCATTCCAGAGTATTGGCCTGCCACGGATTGGCTGTTGCCACTTTACCGGCGAACAGACTCCAGAAAAAATTGATAACAAAGACAATCTGCGAACAGATCAACAAGATCGCCATCAGCGTAATGAAGACGTTCAATGGTTCCACCGGTTTCAAAAAATCGTACTGGGTCGGATTGGCGATGCGCCGCATCATGCCACCCAAGCCGACCAGATGCATGGGACCGAAGATGAGATTGAAAAAAGCGAAGGTGAGCCAGAAGTGAATCTTGCCCAAAGTCTCGTTCATCATGCGGCCGAACATCTTCGGAAACCAAAAATAGAGGCCGCCAAACGCGGCGAAAAAAACATTGCTGATCAGCGTGTAGTGAAAATGGGCGACGACAAAGTAGGTGTCATGAATATAAATATCCACTGCTGCCGAGCCGTTAAAAATTCCAGTCAGGCCGCCGAAGATGAAAACTCCCAGGGTGCCGACGGCGAATAGCATCGGCGTGGTAAAGACCATCGAAGAGCGCCAGAGGGTCGCGATGATCGAAAAAATGACTAAAGCGAAGGGCACAGAGATGATGATGGTCGTGATGCTGAAGGGCATCGCCAGGCGCGGGTCCATGCCGCTAACATATTGATGGTGCGCCCAGACGATGAAACTCAGGAAACCGGCGATGATCGACGCGTAAATAATCGGCCGGTAGGCGAAGATGGGTTTGCGAGCGAACACCGAAATAATTTCCAAGGTGATGCCCAAGCCCGGCAGCAGGACCACATAGACTTCCGGATGGCCGAAGAACCAGAACAGATGCTGCCAGAGCAACGGGTCGCCGCCGGCATCAGGCGCGTAGAACGAGGTCCCTAAATTTCTGTCCATCAGGAGCAAGATCGCGCCCGCGATGGTCGGGCCCACCGACAACATGAACACTACCGCGGCGATTAGCTGCATCCACACCAAGACCGGCAGGCGCATGAGAGTCATCCCCGGCGCGCGCATGTTGATTGCGGTCGTCAAAAAATTAATGCCGCCTAACAAGAACGAGGCGAATTCCAGTGCGAGGGCAAGCAGCCACAGGTCCATACCATAGCCGCCGCCGGTGTATTCATTTTTGGCCGACAGCGGCGGATAGCCAGTCCAGCCGGCGGCCGCGGCGCCACCGGGAATGAAAAACGACGCGATCAGGACGAGCGAAGCCAAGGCAAAAATCCACACCGAAAGCATGTTCAAGCGCGGAAACGCCATGTCGCGGGCGCCGACCATGAGAGGCAATAGAAAATTGCCGAAGGCCGCCAGCAAGAGCGGCATGGCAACGAAGAAGACCATGATCGTGCCATGCATGGTGACCAACTGATTGTAGAGATTCGGATCGATATAACCCCAACCGAATGCCTCGGTGTCAGGATGGGCGATCTGCCAGCGAATCAAGTACGCCGAGCCCGCCCCTAAAACCATCCAAAATAACGACAGGCTCAAGTACTGCTTGGCGATGACCTTGTGATCAGTGGAGAAGACGTAACGGCTGAGGAAACTTCGATTGTCGCTGTGGGGTTGTTGATCTGGTGCCATGTCGTTCACGGTTTTTTACCTCTTATGTCGTTCTTCGGTATTTAAGCTAAGCCCCCGAGCCGGTCGATTTCTCTTGATACCATTTTTGGTACTCGTCCGGCGTGTGAACCACCAAGAGCCCTTTCATTCCCGAATGGCCAAAGCCGCAAAGTTCGGCACAGGGAATCTCGTACTCTCCGGTCTTGGTCGCCTCAAACCATACCGGAATGTTTCTTCCCGGCATGGCATCCTGCTTGAGACGAAAATGCGGCAGGAAGAAGCTGTGGATCACATCCTTGGACATCAAGATGACCTGAATCGGTTTGCCGACCGGAACATGCAGTTCGTTGTCGGTCTTGATGTCGTCGTCGGTGCCGAACTTGCCGTCGGCGCCGGGGTAGACAAATTCCCAGTTGAACTGCTTGCCGACCCCATGGACCACGAAATCGGTGGGCGGACGGTGCAGTTTAACCTTGGCCCAGACCTCGGCGCTGCGGATGTCAATGAGTAAGTCGAGCACGACCACGATCGCCATCGGCACAAGAACCCAGGC
Organism: Binatia bacterium; assembly: GCA_035693605.1. Classification (GTDB taxonomy): domain Bacteria; phylum Desulfobacterota; class Binatia; order UBA9968; family UBA9968; genus DP-20. The sequence goes on along the minus strand of DASSGE010000205.1, from coordinate 1,016 downwards.
CAGCTGCGCCCAGGTATCGCCCGCCGCGTAAACCGCCTTCTGCCCGGGTTTGCGCCGGTAACGAAAAACAAAGTAGAGAATCAACCCTTCGGTGATAAAAAACCAAACGGTGGTGATGTAAAAGACAAACCAAAAAATTCCATCGATATCGCCGCCGAAGGTCGAGACATTTTCAGGAAACCAGTTCTGCATTCAGACCTCTTATTTTCCCAATAGGTTTGCGCATCGCATAGTATTAGCTGTCCATTCCCAGACACTGCCGGTCAAAACCACTCAGGCGTAACTTGTTTTGGGCTCAGCGGTCAAGAGTTGCAGCGCATGCGGCCCGGGGGCGCCGACTTGCCGGCCTCAACCACGCGGTAAGCGCACGGCCTGTGGATTCCCGGCTCGAAAATTTTTTTCGAGTTATCATGTGTGTCTTGGTTGTCAAAGGGTGACTGCGGCGAAGTCAGCGGACTTCAACCAGTGGCGCTTCTTCGAGATAAAGTCCAAAGGCGCGCAATATCGGCTCGTCATGGAGCGAGAACAAAATAGCTTCGTCCTTTGACGATGCGTTGGCATGGCTATGCCAGCTCCACAGCGGCACGACGAAACTATCCCCTTGCTGCCATTCCAAAGTTTCACCATCGATCTGAGTCGTCCCGCTGCCGCGGAAGACGTGGTAAATGCTGGTGCTGCGGTGACGATGGCTTTGGGTCTGCTCGCCGGGGCGGAACATTTGGATACGACAGAGCAGCGTTGGAAACGTCGGGCCGCCGGTCAAAGGATCGATATAATCCAAAGCGACGCCATCGTAGGGATCGGGGACTTTCTCAGCGAGCTGCTGCAGAGTCGCGTAGGTATCCGTCCAGCGATAGTGTAGCGGGGCCGTGAGATGGGTCGCGGCAGTACCGGCCGGACGCATCATGCCATAAAGCGACGGATGAATGGTTCCTTCTTTAACTCGCAACCGTTCCTGGTGCCGCCGTTCGACTGAAACCACCTGCAATGTTTCGATCAACGGCACATCGAGACCG
>DASSGE010000204.1:0-2840 GCA_035693605.1 Binatia bacterium | reverse complement strand
GCCGACGGCCATATCAACGACCATAGTTGCGGCGATGAGATCGCCCAATACATGCCCAAAGGCAATCAGATGGCAAAACTCTTTCCCGAGTTCGATCATCTGCACTTCCGTTATTTGAAACAGAATCGCCGCGCCACCGGCAATCCGGACGCCGGAGCATGGACAGAGTTTCTCGAGAAAACCGGCATTAGCTGGACGGTGCTCTACCCCACCGCTGGTCTCGCCGTCGGCCGCATCATGGCGCCGGATTGGGCGATGATCGCCTGTAGAGCCTACAATACTTGGCTTTACGAAAAGTTTCTGACCAAAAACCCGCGGCTCAAAGGCGTCGCGCTGATTCCATTTCAAGATGTCGACGCGGCCATAACCGAATTGCGCCGCGCGGTCAAAGATCTCGGCATGTTGGGCGGCATGTTGCCCTCCAATGGCGAAGCGATCCAGGGTCACTTCGGCAACAAGATTTACTGGCCGCTCTATGAAGAAGCAGAAAAGCTCGGCTGCTGTCTCGCCGTCCACGTCGGCGCGCTGCACCACATGGGTATGGATGCGTTCACGACTTATTATCCGGTGCACGCTCTCGGTCATCCGTTTAGCTTGATGATTCAAGCATCGGCAATGATCGGTCACGGAGTATTCGACAAATTTCCCAAACTGCGAGTCGGCTTTCTCGAAGGCGGTGCTACCTGGGTGCCATTCATGATGGACCGCCTCGATCGCTCCTATCATGACGGCCATGTGCAAATGGACATCCATGGCAATCGCCTCGGCGGTCCGGCGCCGGGCGAAAAAGCTAGCGACTACTTCAAGTCCCAATTGCGTGAAGGACGTATATTCGTCGGCTTCGACTGCGACGATGATGGTTTGAACACTGCAGTGGCCAAAGGCGGGCGTCAGTCATTTCTATTCGGCAGCGACTTTCCCCACGAAGTCTTCGACGCCGCTAAATGCCGCCACGAGATCGACGAACTGCTCGCCCGCGACGATCTCACCCAAGAAGACAAAGAAGCCGTGCTCGGCGGCAACGCGCTAAATTTCTACCGGCCTGGGCTGTAATTGTTTTCCGGGACCTGCGATCTTTGCACCTTCGCGCCTCCCCCACTTCCGTCATTCCCACGAAAGTGGGAATCCATGTTCAGGTCTGCCGCAATAAACTTGGATCCCGCGTGCGCGGGAATGACGAGGAGGCTCTGGCGCAACGACCAAACTCAGGCGCGAAGCGGAAGAAATACCCGCTCACCACAGAGAACACCGAGAGCACAGAGGGCTGGGACTGAAGAGTAGTAAAATTCTCCGTGGGTCTGTGATCTCTGTGGTGAAGGAGTTATCCATTACCAACTCGTATTCGAGCCATGCGCCTCGTGGGATACCGGGGCGAGCACTTGATACGGGTCACCGAACTCGGCGGCGACCTCCAGCACCTCGGGATGATGCAGCAGCGAACGATCGAGCATGCCGTGTTTGTCGACGACCAACCGGTCATCAATATAAAGCCGCGCGTCGAACACCGAGCCGTCCATATGGCGAAACTTCGGATGTTTGCGCGGCGTACCCAAGCCGGCCCAGGGCATTTTGCTGATTAGCTCCCAATGCATCGGATCGTCAATGCCGTGGGCCGCTGAGGCTTTCGGATGATAGCCGAACATGATCTCGATCAAACGGTTTGACTCGGGGACCTCTTTGAACAGCCGCTTGCACTCCTCGCCCACTTCGCCGCCGCCGTCGACTTCGGTGATCACGTTGTCTTTCACTTTCCAGCGCATCGGCTCGGCGAGCCGCCCAGCGACCCCTTGCACGCAACTTAGATAAACTTCGCCATTGGAATTGCCCTCACCGTTGAAAACACCGCAGCGCCCCCAGGGGAAATGACACCGACCCGGAGGATCGCCGGCGCGAAACTGCATGCCGTACAAGCGATTGCCGTCGTAGCTTGCGGTTAGATCGGTGCCAAGCTCATCGACGATATGGACGACCTTGCCCGGCGCCACTACTTCGCGGACTTTCTCGGCGAGCTTCCACAAAACTTTGTTGGGAAACCGAGCGTAATCACGCGCGAGCAGACCCGCGTTGCCTTCGAAGTAAATATGATAAGGCTTCATGCGCGCTTCATGAAGCTGCGTGCCGCTCTCCTCGCGTTTGCGTCCCAAGGCGCGGTGAGTCGGCGTGAAGGTGATAAACACCGGCCACACCCAGATCGCGACATCGGAGGCGTGCATCGCCTCCATTACGGCCGCCGGCACTGCGCCGTAGCGGGCAATCGGTTCGGTAACCAGGGTCATCGGCTCGGCGCCGAAAAAGCGTAAACCGGCGGTCAATGCTTCCAACGTGGTCTTGTCGCTGCGCGTATCGGCCAGCAGCAACACTTGATCGCCGCGCCGCAGATCGGCCGCTTCGATCATGTTGCGCACGCCGATCATCATATCGGCGACTTCATAGGGGGTGCTCATGGTATTCTCCTGGTTGTCATGAATAACTCAGTTCGCACCACGAAGACACGAAGGTGGCGAAGGGTTCGGACAAAAAACGCTTCCGAACTTCGTGTCTTCGTGGTTTCCTCGTGAGTGGGCTTCTCCGCTCCTGCCTCACGGCGTCGGCTTCCAGCCGCTAGCCTTCAGCTCTCGGTAGATTTTTCTGACGATGCTGTAATCGAAAAACTTGTCGTAATCACTCGGAATCGGCACGTTGACCAGTTCCGCGCGCATGGCGACGTCTTCCTTGAGGATAGCGTCGCCAACCGCGCCTTCGGCGGTTAATACGGGCAGCGTCGAATCATAGTCGACTTCATTGAACTCGCGCTTGCGCTGCGTATATTTGCCGAGGATCGTAATCGTCTGGTCGCGATA
>DASSGE010000203.1:0-10251 GCA_035693605.1 Binatia bacterium | reverse complement strand
AGCGGCGCGCGTCGCCGGCGACCTTGCGCCAGGCCATCTTCATGCGGCGGCGCGGTCGGAAGCGATGCCGCCGTCGCGCAGCGACACGATGCGATGCGCGGCCTGCGCGAGGTTCGGATCGTGCGTGACGATGATCAGCGTCTTGCCCTGCGCGACGAGCTCGTCGAAGAGGCGGCCGAGGTCCGCGGCGGTTTCGCTGTCGAGATTGCCCGTGGGTTCGTCGGCAAGCAGGATCGGCGGGTTGAAAGCCAGGGCCCGGGCGATCGCCACGCGCTGAATCTCGCCGCCGGAAAGTTCTTCGGGAAGGTGCTGCTGACGATGCTGCAATCCGACTTTGGCGAGCAGCGCCGCCGCGCGTTGGTCCGCTTCGCTCTTACTGCGCCCGTCGAGCACGAAGGGCAAGGCAACATTTTCAGCCGCTGAAAGCGTCGGCAAGAGATTGAAAAATTGGAAGATGAAACCGATTTTGCTGCGGCGAAACAAGGTCACGTGATCATCTGACATTTGGCCAATCAGCCGATCGTCAACCAACAGTTCCCCGTTACTCGGCCGGTCCAGGCCGCCGATGAGATGGAGCAGCGTGCTTTTTCCGGAGCCGCTCTGGCCCATCACGGCGGCGAACGCACCCTGAGGAATCTCCAGCGACACACCCGCGAGCGCCGTGATCTGGTTGTCGCCCTGTTGGTAGACTTTGCAAACGTCGATGCAGCGAATCATGCGGTGCGGCAGTTAACAGAGCAGCTGGATCGTCGGCACAGTCAATGCGCTGGTGGTCTTCTGTTGGTCTTTTTCCAGCGCGGCAAGATTAGCACTCACCCCGTCCACCAAAGCATCGACGTTGACGCCGAGGTACACCGGGCTGTAGGCCTCAAGCTTCTCGATACCCATGCGCCAGAGCTTCAAGGCGCCGACCGGCACACCCTGTTCGAGTTTGTAATAGCCGGCGGCAATCTGAATAATCCCCTGGTAAAATTTTCGTTCCTCGCCATGCTCCTCGAGCCAGATCTCTTCAAGAGTCTCGTGGCATTCGAAATAAAGTCCGCTATTGAACTCTTCAATGCCTTTGATGAATCTCGGATCGTCTTGTAGTTGCATGATCTATGCTCTGATAATGTCTCCGCCAAGGCGCAAAGACGCCAAGATCGGAAATTATTTTTGATTACCTTTGCGTCTTAGCGTCTATGCGGGAGATCTTCCTAGTATTTTGCATTCTTTGCGGGCAATCTTCGCGTCTCGATACGGCATTGCCGCCCTGGTCCCTTTGTGGTTAAGTTGTGACACTTTGATTACCGAATACAATCCACAAACTAACGTCAAAACCGAGATAGAGCTAGAGATCGATCGACTTTCCTACGGACCCTACGGCGTCGGGCGCACGGATGGCAAAGCGATTATGGTTCCCCGCAGCGCGCCCGGCGACCGTCTGATCGCCCGGATCATTGATTCCAAAGAGCGCTACGCCATCGGTGAAATTATAAGTATCGTCTCGCCGTCGCCGCTGCGCCAGACTCCCCCTTGTCCCTATATCGGAGATTGCGGCGGTTGTACCTGGCAACATATCGGTTACCTGCAACAACTCAAGGCCAAACAGCAGAGCGTCGCCGACGCCCTGCGGCGCATCGGTAAACTCGATCAATTTGACCTACGGCCGATCATCGCATCGCCCAATGTCGAAAATTATCGCCGGCGCATTCGCCTTCAAGTAAGCGCGGTAAAACGCTTAGGCTTCTACAGCGCCGCCTCGCACCATATCGTCGAGATAGATAACTGCCTGATCGCGGCGCAGCCGTTAAATCGCGTCATCGGCGCGCTGCGTCCCTGGCTCGACCAACTCGCTGCGACCATCGACCATATCGAGGTCGTCTGCGGCGACGAAGCCGGCCAAACCGTAGTCACAGCCGCGGCCAATGCTCGATTGGACAGCAGCGACGAAGCCCTCTGCGCTGCGCTGGTGGACGCTGCGAACTCTATCGACGGGGTCATCGTCCATGACAACGACTGGCGCAAGACCTGGGGCGATCCAGCGATCACAGTGAAGCTGCAGGATGATCTATCGCTCAAGCTCGATGCCGATATCTTCACTCAGGTCAATGCCGCAGCCAATCGCTTGATGTTGAGCGAACTTCTCGGCGCCGGCGCTTTTGATAAATCGGATCGCGTGCTGGAACTCTACGCCGGCGCGGGTAATTTCACCCTGCCGATCGCCAGGCAGGTGGGTGAGATCACGGCCATCGAGGGATATCGCCATGCCGTCACCAGCGGCAAGCTTAACGGCCAGCGCAATGCCATCGACAACATCCATTGGATTTGCGCCCCGGTACCGAGGGCGGTGGCGCAACTCAAAAAGCAGCGCCAACAGTTTTCCAAAATCATCCTCGACCCGCCCCGCGGCGGCGCCAAGGGAATCGAAGCCGACATCGCCGCGCTCGGCGCCGCGACCATCGCCTATGTTTCATGCAACCCGACCACCTTGGCACGTGATCTCGCCGCCCTCAGCCAAAATGGATACAAACTTCAGTTCGTCCAACCGATTGACTTTTTCCCGCACACCTTCCATGTAGAGTCATTAGCCGTAATGACGCGATAGAGGAGGCATCCATGACGCATCGAATGTTTGTTGTAGTGGGCATCACGTTCGCAACCCTTTTACTATGCGCGCCCCGCACACAGGCCGCTGCCGCGGCGCCGGATCGCCTGATTGGCCTGCATTCGGCGCAGGTCCTGTCGCAATCGATGCCGTGGATCGCCCAGGAAGCCGGCATCTTCAAGAAGTATGACTTGGACTTTCGCCTGGTATTTATCTCCTCTTCTCCTGTCGCTACTGCGGCGACTCTTAGCGGCGACGCCGAAATCGGCGTCACCGGCGCCATCGGCAACGTTCGCGCCTTCGTGCAGGGTTCGACCGATTTGGTGTTCATCGCCGGCATGAAGAATATTCTCACCCACAACTTGCTCGCCAAGCCGGACGTTAAGCGGCCGGAGGATTTGAAAGGTAAGAAAGTCGGCGTCGGCCGCTTCGGCGGCAACACCCATTACTTCGTCATTCAAGCGCTCAAACGATTCGGCATGGATGCAACCAAGGACATCCAGATGATTCAAACCGGCGGAGGTCCGGAAACGGTGGCCTCGCTTCTCGGCGGCAATGTCGAAGCCGCGGCGATCGTCGCGCCGGGAGATTTCGTTGCCGCGTCAAAAGGCTATCGCTATGTCATCAACGGCGCGGAGCTGCGCATTCCCTACGGCGCCACCGGCGTGGTTACCCTGCGCTCGTTGATTGCCAAACGTGGTCCAGTCATCGGCCGTTTTATACGCTCCATGGCCGAAGCATCGAAGATACTCCACAGCGATAAAGCCTTCGTTTACAAAGTGATCGGCAAGTATATGCGCATCACCGATACCAAAGTGCTCGATGCCTCCTACCAGTCCGAAGTTCCGGCCATGGAGCAGCGTCTGGAGATTCATGACGCCGCGCTGCAAGCATCGTTGGACGAGATCGCGCCGCTCGATGCGCGTGCCAAAGCGATCAAACCGGCGGAGATGATCGACCGGCGTTACTTGGTCGAGCTGGAAAAGAGCGGCGTGTTCAAGTAGGCGAGAGGCGTGAGTTAGATCAAATCGAGGAAATATAATTGAAGGCAATCGATATCCACCATCATTACGTCCCGCAGCAGCTGATCGAGGAAACCAGGAAGCACGGCAAAGCGCTTGGCGTCGAAGTCGCCGAAGACAAGGGCAGTTGGTCGCTCTCGTTCGATGGCAGCAAACCGCATCGCTTGCAGCCGCCGATCTTCGATGTCGAAGGTCATCTGGAAATCATGGAACGCGGCCAGATCGGATTAGCCACACTCGAAGCCAACACCAACAGTCTCGGCTATCGCTTGAACGGCACCCAAGGCGAAGCCTGGTGCAACCTTTACAACGATTGTACGGACCTGCTGGCGAAACAACGTCCCGATCGTTTCATCGGCATGGCGGTGGTGCCGCTGCAAGACGGCGCGCGCGCGGCTAAAGTATTGGAACACGCGATCATCGACCTTAAATTTCGCGGTGCCTTTATCGGCACCAACGTCAATGGCCAATATTACAACATCACCGACTTCGATCCGTTCTGGGCCAAGGCCCAGGAACTCGACGTCTTGATCGTCATGCACCCCGAGCATATCGCCGGCGCCGAACGCATGTCGCAATATGGCTTGAACGCCGTCTGCGGCAACCCCGCCGACTCGACATTGTCGCTGGGTTATATGTTTTACAGCGGGCTGTTCGACCGGTTTCCCAATTTGAAAATCTGCGCGCTGCACGGCGGCGGTTTCTTACCTTTCCACCTCGGCCGCTTCAATAAAGAATTCGAGACCGGCAAGAAAACCCGTCCGGCGCAGGCGAAAAATCCGCCCAGCGCTTATTTGAAAAACCTCTACTTCGATACGCTGGTCTACGACCTCGATACCCTGGAATATCTCAAAGCCAAAGTCGGCACCGACAAGATTATGGTCGGCACCGACTATCCCTATACTTTGGGCGATTGGATGGCGGTGGAAAAAGTTCAGGCGTTGACATGTTCAGAGGCCGACAAACAGGCGATCTTGGAAGGAAATGCGAAGCGGTTACTGAAACTATAAAAAGCGCGACCGACGGGTGACGTGCAAATTGCCTGACCCTAGCCGCGATCCCAGCGGGCGGGGCGTATCCGATCCAATCAACTGGAAATTTCACAACCCTTGGAGCGATTGGAACCGACGTTGCGTCGCCTTGAACGATGAACGCGTTTCAGATGTTCAATAATTTTTTGGCATTCAAATAATAAATCTTCGCTTTATCCGCCGCCGGCACGTCCAATTCCTCCATCGCTGTGAGCGTCATTGGATAAAACTGATCGTCTCGTCCGCCGCGCCCGTGAGGATAATCGGCGCCGAACAGAATCTGCTCCGCGCCCACGGTATCGTAAACAAGCTTGATGAACGGCGCGCGGATTGGCCCGGCCGTGTCGTAAAATATTTTCTTAAAATAGACTTCCGGATCTTCCTGGCACGGTGGATTGCCCTCGCGCCAGTTAAGCCGGTCGAGATAACAAAGAATCATCCCGCCCAGATGGGAGGCTATCAGCTTCAAGTCCGGATAGCGGTCGAAAATCCCAGCGTAGACGATGCGAGCGATGGCCAATGTAGAATCCGTCGGCCAGAGAATTTTTTGGTGCAGCGAGTACTTGTCCCAATTGGCCTGGCATGGCGCGTTGGACGGATGGAGAAACAACGGCTTGCCGCCGGCCGAAAGTGCATCCCAGAACGGTTTGAATTCGGGTTCATCGATATATTTCCCGGCGACATTGGTCGGCATGATGACGCCGTCCATTTTCAATTCCTTGTAGCAGCGCTACAGTTAAGTGACCGCGTCATCGATATCGAGCATGGGCAGTCTGGCGAAGGACCGAAAACGCTCGGGATGCTTGGTGTGCGCGTTGGCGAAATCGTCGTTGGCAACCTGGCAAAGCTGCTTGGCCCGCCCACGACTGCCCAACTTCTCAATTCCACCGGCGGTGTTCGACAGCACGCCGACGTCGATGCCGTATTTGTCCATGACATCGAGATATTCGTTATGATCGAACGCGCGGATCCCGGTGCCGCGCCAATTGTCTTTAGCCTCCGGCAGCAATGCAAGATATTTGGCTGGAAAGGCGTGAAAGTGGGTGTCGATAATCATTTGTCACTCCTCAGAAGAACATGGCACGCTCTTACAAATCGTATTCCTCAGTAGCGGTTAATCCCCGCCTCTTTCATCCCCCGCAATACGGCGGAATGATGAAGGAGGATGTGTATTTTCTGAGCTGTCCCGTAATTTCCTTTCTCTGCTCACTTCCCCGCCTCGCCATACAGCCGCTTGACGAAGCCGCTCGCCTCGATCTCGCGCAGCAATCTTCCATCGACGAACTCGCGCGGATCCATTCCACGCACTTTGGGATTGGTTTCGCTCACCTGCGTGATACCAAGCTTCATCGCTTCTAGATCAGGATACGGCACGCGCTCAAAGGCCGCGGCATAGACTCGCTGGGTCTCCTCCAGCATCGCCCGGTCGCTTGTGTTGGTATATTTTCCGACCACATTCATGGCGAAAGCAGCGTCGGTCTTGAACCGATGCGCCGCTTCGATATGGGCTTCGAGCAGGCGACGAACCGCCGATTCCTGGTTGCGCAAAAGCCTTTGGGTCACGATCACCGAAGACAAGGGATAGCGATACCCCGCGGTATTGTAATCGACCAACACTCTGAAGCCCGCTGCCCGGGCATGCAGCACCGCCGGAAAGCCGAAGGTGCCCCCTTCGACTTGTCCGGCCTTGAGCGCCGCGACGATCTCGGGTAGTCCGCCCGCCTGGCGGATCATGACATCTTTGTCCGGCACGAGGTTGTTCTGTCGAAGGTATATGCGAGTAAAAAAATCGGTCACCGTGCCGACGCGCGTCACGCCAATGGTCTTGCCGCGCATGTCCTCGATCCGCTGAATCTGCGGCGCAGCCACCGTAAAAACCAGCACACGAGTGACAGGCAGCGCGACATAAATCGTATCCGCTCCCGCCAGTCTGGCGTCGACGCCCGCCGGACCGCCGACCTCGGCAACGTCAATGCTACCGCCCACCAAAGTCTGTACCGCCCGCGCCCCCGAAGCGATGTAGACCAACTCGACGTCCAATCCGTGGCGCTGAAAAATGCCGGCTTCTTTAGCCATCCATGGCAGTGCAAACGCCGCGGTAATTGCGGCGTAAGCCACTCGAAGCTTTTGCAGCCCTTCGGCGGCCGCTGCTGTTTGCCCGACAGAAACAAACGCCAGGAACACTGCCGCGCCGAGGAATTTGCTTCCGGAACAGAATACTTTCGTCATCGGCTTCTCCTATCTGCGACGGGGCAATTTCATACTCTGTAGACGAGCGTAAGCTCATGAACACTTCGTGGTGAATGCTCTTAGTAATGTCCTTCGTCTCCGCCGGCGTCGCCGGGGTCGGTGTCGACGAACAAGTCGTCCACCGACATCTCATGCTTGATCAGCCCCTGCCGATGGCAATAGCGAATTATCGTTTGAAGATTTTTCCGGTTCGCTTCGCCCAGGCCATAAGCCCAGGGATCGGGGCCCAGCACTTTGCGTTCTTCCTGCCATTGATGCGCGAACCAGGCAAGCGGCACGATGCGCGGGTTGACCACGCGTTGATAGCAGAGCTGCTTGGCTTTCTCGAACGCTTTCGCCAGGCTGACCGCGGCCCAGGGATACTTGTCGACGATCTCTTGCTTGATCACGGTCACATGCATGATCGGAAAGATGCCGGTCTGCTGAAAATACTCGCGCTCGACGTCTTTATAGTTCGGAAACAAATATGAAACTCGCGGGTCGCCATTGACGATCGGCCGGGGGATATAGGGATTAATCATCGCCGGGATCTCGCCCTCGGCGAGCATCGTGTCCATATGTTTTTCCGACGGGATCATTTCTATTTTCAAACCCGGCGGCGCCGTGAACTCGACATCTTCGCTGCGATCGACGACCCACGTAATTGACTGATGCGGCACGCCGTAGTGCTCTTCGAGGATGCCGCGCAGCCAGATATTGCCGGCCGGTTGAAAGTTGGTGCCGCCGACGCGCTTGCCGATCAAGTCCTTGGGCGACTTGATGCCGGCATTGACGTTGACGAAAGCAAAGCCGTGGCGAAATCGCCGGTGCAAAAAGACCGGTATACTGGTAACAGCGACGCCATGCTCGCGGGCCATGAAATAAGCCCCGACGTTGAATTCGCAGACATCGTATTCGAGATTGCGCGCCATGCGCCAGTGACGCTCGCGCGGCCCATGGCTGGTCAAAATCACCAGCTCGAGCCCGTCCGCCTGCACAGTGCCGTCTTTGAGCGCGCGGATAATTTCGTAATCGCCGCAGGCTACGGATAGTTTAAGCTTTGCTGACATGGCGCCCTCCCCCTTCTATCAACCCCCGCGTTGGAGCACTGCAGTGATGGAGTATTGGGTTACGGATTCGGACCCTGTTCCTTCACCCACCACTCCGATACTCCATCACTCCTCATTCGTCATTGGTATAGCTTCTGCACGAAACCTTCCTTTTCAATCTCGTCGATCAAGCTCATGTCGACAAACTCGTTGGGGGATCTTTGCCCGGCGTTGATCGAGTTAAGAATATTCCTTATTCCTTCCAATTCGGTGCGCGGCGTTCGTGCCAGCCGATCGGCGAAAAATTTATAGGTTCCCTCCACTGCTTCGGCGTCGGTTATCTGCAAGTATTTGCGGAGAATTTTCAGGCTGCCTTCTCTATTGGTCTTGACGTAATGCATGCCTTCGATCTGCCCTTTGAGAAAGCCCTTGATCGCCGCGCGGTTTTGCTGCAGCTCGGAGCGCGTGACGATATTCGATGTATTGGTGAAAAATCCGAAGTCACCGATGTCGGCGAGCACGTTCATGCCGAGCTTACGCGCCTGATAAATTTCCGGATAGGACTGCACCGTCGCATCCACCTTCTTGGTTATCAACGCCGCCATGCGCGCCGACGTGCCGCCGGTCTGGAGCATGGAAATATCCTTGGGATCCATTTTCCAGGCTTTGATCGCCATCAGCACCGCGGCGTCATTGGAGCCGCCGAAGCGATTGATGCCGATCACCTTGCCGCGCAGCTGCTGCGGCTCTTTGATCTCCGGACGGGAGACTAACAGCATCGGCAACTTATTTTCCAAGGTCGCGACGATCACTACGGGTGCCCCCTGAGTTGCCCCGATCACGGCTGACGAGGCCGCCGTTTGCGTCAGTTGCAAGCTGCCGCCGACCAGCGCCTGAATGTTGGGGGAGCCGGCTTGAATCAAAATCGTTTCCAGATCGAGGCCATGCTTTTTGCTCAATCCCAACTCCCGGTTGACCCACAGCGGCAACTGATAACCGGCCGTACCGCCGTAACTCACGCGATAGCGCATGGCTTCGGCGGCGGCGGCAGGTCGAGCAAAAACCGCTGCGCCAAAACTTATCAGCGCGGCACTGATCAATATTCGTGTTCGTGTCGGTTTAATCATGGAATTCACCTCACGATCGGTTTGTTCATCGTTACACAAATCCGTTTTTCGATCTCTCGTCTGTTGCCCGGGCGGAATCGTCGGGCCGATTTGCTTCGCCGCTTTTAAATGATGAACCCGATTTTCTTCGGCTGCTAAGCAGGTACGAACCAAATCGTCGAAACTAAACTCGCCAAACCGAGACGAAACATCTGAAATCCACGGCTCTCCTCGATTCCGAGCTGAGACTTCCGGACCGCTGGCCTCTGAAGTCAATCATGCACGACCATGAATACCCGCACTCGTCAGGTAGTCGTACAGGTTCGCGACATTTAATTGCATGACCCGCGGCGCCATGCCGTTCTGCTCTACATCCATCGGGTAGCGATCTGCAAGCGCGGTCAAGTTTGCAATACACTCTGATCTGCTCATACCGCGATTGATCCCACTACGGACGTACTCCACCCACTCTTGAATGAACGCCCCTTGTTCATTCAAATAACCCTTGTCGCACACGGGTCCATGTCCTGGGACGAAAGTCTCTTCCCGTAGCGCTGCCAACGCTTCCAGCGACTTGAGCCAATCATCCGGCTGGCCTTCCTGTATCCAAGTCTGCACCTTGCAGAAAATATTGTCGCTGGTGAAAACCACGCCTTCCTCCTCGACAACCACTGCGGCCTGATACGGTGTGTGGCCGGGCATGTGGATCATGCGGAAGGTGTGATTGCCGACGTGCAGTTTCATTTCGCTATTGAATGTAAGTACCGGAGCGTTGGCTCGGTAATTTTCCAGCAGCTTCGGCTCCTCCGGTCCGAAGGAAGCGACGCGCGCCAGATGCTCGGTCATATTCGCCGCCAGCATGCGCTTCCGCACTCCCGCGTGAGCGATCACGGGAACGTCGAAGAACGCATTGCCGGTCCAGTGATCGCCATGGGGCTCGGTGTTGATGATATAACGCAGCTTGCCGCGCCGCTCGATCTCCGCGCGCAAGCGCACCGCATCGCTCGGCTTGTGCGGCGTGTCGATCAGGACCAGCCCGTCCGAGGTCGTCACCCAACCGTGATTCGCACCCTTCTGCTGGGTCTCGATGACTATGTTACTTGTGAGCTGCTGCATAGACGTACTTTCTTTTTCGAAACCTTTCGCGCCGAGTCGCCCATGCCGCAATATTCCAGTCCGGGGTGTTAAGCACGAATTTATACTTTTGTCCGTTTAGCTAGAGCGATT
>DASSGE010000202.1:0-3395 GCA_035693605.1 Binatia bacterium | reverse complement strand
GAATTCGCAGGCCGGCAGATCCCTACTGAGCTGAAAGAGATCGTCGACCCCAAACACAGCGTGCTGTTAGTCTGGGACATGCAAAATGATCAGGCGGGCGGCTCTTTTAACAAAGAAGCACTTGTCCGCACTGCGCCGCCGCTAATTGCCGCCGCGGCAAAAGCTGGTGTGAAAACCGTCTACACACGCCAGACGCCGTTTCTCTGGAGCGAAGAGGCGGTCACTTGGATTCGCCGAGCGATGATCAACGAGAAGGTCGACCATCCGAGCAAGCTCAAGCCGCGACGTTTGAAGGGCAGCACCAACTGGCAAATCATGGAACCCTTCAAACCGGCGCCCGAAGACATCGTCATCGACAAGCGGCGGCCGAGCATGTTTGTCGGCAACGAGTTCGAAACTCTCATGCACAACATCGGCGCCACCACCGTCGTCATGATCGGCTGCACCACCGACGGCGGCGTCGAGATGACCGTGCGCGACGGCCACAACCGCGGCCATTCAATGGTCGTCGTCCGCGATTGCGTCGGCACCTACACCGAAGATGGCCATAACGCTGCACTGAAAAGAATTGAGCGTTTCGCCGACGTGGTGGAGTCGAAAGAACTGCTCGCAATCTGGCAGCGCTAAACAAACATGGTGGAAAAACTTCGCGCGGCCGTGGAGGCCTATCGTAGCGGTGAAGACGAAGAGCCCTTGGCGGCGTTGTTGGAATTGGAAGCCGACATCGTGCCGGCTATGGCAGAACTATTCCGCGGCGAACCTGATCCTGATGTTCGAGCATTTCTCGTGCGAGTGGCTTGGGAACGGCGCGAGCAAACCGCGATCGACTTTGTCGCCACAGCACTCAACGATCCGGTGGAAGAAGTGTGGCAGTCGGCGCTAGACGGAACTATCGCGCTAGCGTCGCCAGAGATCCTCAACATACTGCATACCGCGAAGCTGCAAAAACGCGCCGATATGGCGATGGCTCGGCGATTTGAGATGTGTGTCGAAGAGGCCATCTTATACGTGGAAGGCCTGCTTCGCGGCGCACAATACCCGCGCTGACTGCGCCGTCGTCGTGGGAAGAAAGTAACTTTAGCGAGCGCACGGGTGATCGCTTCTTTGACAGCCATCGAGATTTCTCAGAACAACCCTCTCGTCAAGGGAGAGGATGGAAGCAGAGGATAGAAAAACATACATCGCAACCGTCGACGCTATCCATTTGCCAATGCCACCCCTATCGCGATAATACTTAGGCAAATTTCACTCGGCACGTCGCCGTAAGGAGATTTTCATGAGCGGCACGAATGGCAAACGGGCTCTGCACGTCGCAACATTTTCCGGCTGGTACCGTTTCGAGCAGCACGGCAAACAGTTTACCCAAACCAAGCGTGATCTTTCATACTGGACGCTCACCTGCATGACCGTGGATCCGCAAGATCCCAAGACGATCTATGCCGGCACCGAGCACTCCGGTCTATTTTACACGAAAGACGCCGGCGCCCACTGGCAGCGCGCCGAACCACAGGTGCCGAAAATGTTTCTCTACTCGGCCTTGGCCTTGAACGGCAACATCTTGGTCGGCACCATCCCTTCCGCCGTGTACCGCAGTAAGAACGGCGGATGGGAAGAATTGGAAGGCGTGCGCCTGCACAGCGCCGGCGCCAATTTTCCACCCAGCCCCGAACTGCAGTCGCGCACGCGTTATCTCGCCTACGATCCGGAAAACAAGAATCGCCTGTACGCCGGCATCGAAGTTGGCGGCATGGTGTTGAGCGACGACGGCGGCCGCGCTTGGGAACCCTGCAACGAAGGACTCACCGACATGGACATTCATGAGATCCTGGCCTCCGAGCAACATAGCGGCATGGTCTTCCTCGCCTGCGGCGAATCTTGCTTCCGCAGCCCCGATCGCGCCGCTCACTGGGAAAACATTTCGCCGAAGAATCATGACTACGGTATTTCGGTCGCCGAAGACCATAACGGCGTGATCTACGTCGGCGCAGCCCGCGGCCGGCCCAATCTATGGTTGCGCGAAGAAGGCGCCATGTCGGCGATTCTGCGCAGCAGCGACAAGGGCAAGAGCTGGGAAACCGTTATTGACAATTTAAACGGCGGCGTCATGCACCTTTGCCCTACGCCCGATGGCAACGGCATGGTCGCTGGGACATCGGACGGCACGCTACTGGTTGTCGACGATAGCGGCGCGCGCGAAGTCGCCAGTGGCCTGCCTTTTGTCACTTCGGTGGACTTGGCAGCGTAAAGCAATCGAGTCAACATTAATAATTAAGTACGGGAGCAGCATGCTGTTCCCTACCATCGGACCGTATATGCGAATACTGATAGGCCTGCTCTATCTCTGTTTCCATCTCCCGGCTAATCTGCTCGCCCAAGACACCAAACTAATCGCCGAGGGGAAAAAGGACGGCAAAGTCGTCATCTACGGTTCCATGGAAACAGATATCTTCGAAGGCATACAGCAAGGTTTCGAAAAGAAGACCGGTATCAAGGTCGATTACTGGCGGGCTGCCGGCGCGACGGTGCTCGAACGGGCATCGAGCGAGCGCCGAGCTAACAAGGTCGGCTATGATCTGGTTCTCAACAATGCCGGCCCAATGGAAATCCTGCTCAGCGAAGGTGCCCTGACGAAATATGACTCACCGATGGCAAAAAACTTTGCCGCTGAATTTCAGCACCCGCAACTTGGCCCGAGCTACCGCACCTCCATCGTCGGCATCGTCTACAACAAGAGCATCGTCAGCCCCGACAAAGCGCCCAAATCGCTGGAGGATTTGTTAAAACCCGAGTTTCGCGGCAAGTTGGCGTTTCCCGATCCCAGCCGCGGCGCCGTCGCTGTCATGTGGCCCATGAGCCTGTACAAGCTCATGGGGAAAGATCGCGCCGATAAATATTTGCGCGATCTCGGCGCCACCAAACCGGCTATCGTCGAAGGGGTCTTGCCCGCTGCCGAACGCGTCACCGCCGGCGAAACGCCGATCGCCATCACCTATTTGAAATACGTCATCAGCTTCGGCCAAAAAGGTGCGCCACTCGATTACGTCCGTCAAGAAAAAATGCTCGGTCATGCTCATGCGATCGCCATGAGCAGTCGCGCCGCGCGGCCCAATGCCGCCAAGGCGTTTCTCGATTATTTCTACAGCGACGAAAGCCTGCGCGTGATGGCCAAATTCGGCGAGTTCGTCACCCGCAAAGGCATCCATCCCCCGCTCGCCGACGCCGACAAGATCCAAGTCGTCGAGATGGACGAACCCGACGCCAATACCATGGCCGAGAAACGCAAGGAGTACAGGAAAATCTTTCAATAAACCCGCAACAATGGAGTGATGGGCTATTTGGGCTCCCGGACTTCCATCACTCGATGACTCCAATACGACTCCATTCACTCCAACCTC
>DASSGE010000201.1:0-4128 GCA_035693605.1 Binatia bacterium | reverse complement strand
CTCGCAATACCTCGCCACTGCAGATACCAGATGACCATTTGAGCAGCGGCGACCTTCGTCCACCTTCCCCGCGTGGATTGCAGAGTAAAGCGTGGCAAGCGCTGCCGAGTAGAACACCATCCAGTGCCCCGAAAAACCCCTCGCAACAACAGGAGGCATCTCTGCCCCGCTCGGGCTCTCCGGCTTCTCGCTCAGAATGAAGATGACAAAGTTCAACATCGCATAGGCGCCGAAGAAATACACCATTCGGCGCATCCACAGCGGGCACCCGCGTAGAGCCGCCTTCCAAAAGTCGTTCGCCCGATATTCGCGGGTCAGCCGCCCGGATACGAGGACGGTCGGAAACCAGACTACGAAAATACCAACGTGGAGTAACCACGTATAGCGCCCCAACGGAGAAGCTATGTTGAGCCACGCGCAAAGATGGACAACGATGCTCAGGACGAGGCCGAGGGCAGATGCGGCGACGAAGGGTGACAAGAGACTACTGAGCATCAACGTTTCTCACGACACCTAACGCCAAGGCTGAGAAGCCACGGTCCGCGAGCTTTGTGAGCGGGGCCGTAGGTCTTTCTCAAGCCGTATGTTAGACCTGACGGTCGACTTCTTCATAGAATTTCAATGCCGGGCCCTTGAGGAAACGCCTAAATGCTGAAGAGAAGGGCTCGCCAGCGACATTCTCCAGAAAACATGTGGCAGTTGCATCGTCGAGTTCGATGCTTGAACCAGACATACACTCCGTTACAAAGTCGCCGAACCGCGATAAACTATGCACCGGAAACTCCACGAAGTGTTCGCGAAAAAAACTGCTGAACTCGGAGAAGACGCCGCAAACTGTGAAAGAACCATCGTCCTCACGGAAGCAATTCTCGGGGTCGTCCCAATAAGATTCGAATCCTGGAAATAGCTTAGTTAACCGGTCAAGAAGTTGCTGCGCCGTCATAAATTCCGCGGTCTAACTATTAAGTGAGCGATTTAGACTGCGCCGGTATTGGCTGCCTATTCCAAACAACTCCGTTAATGATAAACGACAACATTGCGAGCTGTATCGCTTACTTCCTGCATAAAAGTCAAGATTCTCATTCTGGCAATTGCGGCCAGTTCGGCCGTCTATCCCACTATTGGCCCGCCGCCTATCCAGGCTGAAAGTCGTCATTCCAACTTTTCATGAGCCGGTCTGCCTGGCTTTGAACGCCCGTGCCGCCGCGATTTAAAACATGCGTGTAGAGCATCGTCGTGCTGACATTGCGCTGGCCGGGCGGGTGATTGGTCATAGACGAATACACTTCTTCCGTTTACAATCGGCGCCGTAGCGAAGAAAGACAGCGAGGAAATTTCGAGGAGTGTTTCAGTCCCATGACCAATTTGAACAGGCGGATCTGCGTCTTTACCGGTTCCCGGCATGGCTTGCGTTCGGATTATGTCGATGCGGCTAAGACTCTGGGCCGTGAATTGGTTGCCCGCGGATACGGCCTGGTCTATGGCGGCGGTAATGTCGGCTTGATGAACGCGATCGCCGACACAGTTCTCGAATTAAAAGGCCATGTCACCGGGGTCATTCCCAATTCGCTGGTGAGCAAGGAAGTGGCGCATCTCGGTTTGCCCGACTTGCGCATTGTCGATTCCATGCATGAGCGCAAGGCGCTGATGGCGGAGTTGTCCGACGGCTTTATCGCCATGCCGGGCGGCATCGGCACCATGGAAGAGTTTTTCGAGGTGCTGAGCTGGGCGCAGTTGGGGCTTCATGAAAAGCCCTGCGCTTTGCTCAATGTTGCCGGCTACTACGATCCGCTGATTCAATTTCTCGATCACGCCGTCGCGCAGGACTTTATCAAGCCGAAGCATCGCGCGTTGTTGGTTGTCGAAAACGACGCGGGCCGGTTGCTCGATCGCTTCGATGCGCTCATCGCATTCCGTCCGACTGAGAAGCGCTTCGATCCTTCGGTGACTTGAGCCGCTGTGCTGTTCTGACTTTTCCCTGTCAACTGCTACCGTTTGGTCCCGGATTTCTGCTATTCAGAGTGGATACATTCAGAGAAGGAGTGCTTAGTCGTAATGGACTCGAACCCGAAGATTTTGTCCAATCTCGAGCGACGGACTTTGGAAGCGGTCGCCGAACGGATTTTCCCAAAAACCGATAGCCCCGGCGCCGTCGAGATCGGCGCGGTGAATTATATCGAGATCGCGCTTGCCGGTGATTACGCCGCTTTGCTGCCGCTATATCGAAGCGGATTGCGGGCGTTAAACCAACACGCGAGGGCAAAGCTCGGCGGACAGTTTGCCCGGCTGGACGGGCAACGGCAGGATGAAGTTCTCAAAGATTTCGAATCCGGCTCGGTGGCGGGATTCAAAAAGGCCGCGGAGTTTTTCGAGACTGTTAAATACCATGTCTTCGAAGGAGTGTTTTGCGAGCCGCATTACGGCGGCAACATTAACATGGAAGGGTGGCGCATTGTCGGCTTTCCCGGCCAGCAGTGGGGTTATCCCGACGCTTACATCAACAAATCGGTCGACATCGAACCGGTGGCGGTGAACTACGCCAAAGCGGAGGCAAAATAGCATGGCGGATTCCAGCGCGGATGTTTGCGACGTTTGTATCGTCGGCGTCGGCGGCATGGGCGGCATCATGGCCAAAGAATTGGCTTCGGCCGGTTTGAAAGTGGTCGGCTTCGAGCGCGGCCCGGCGCCGAAGAAAGAAGATTACGCCCCGCGCGACTCGATTCGCTTTTTGATTCGTCCAGAGCAGCTCGAATGGGTGCGCCACGAACCGACGACGACGCGAAAAAAAGCCGGACAAAAAACCAACTTGCAGTACCGCACCAGCCCGTTGAACGTGTTAGGCGGGGCGCTGCTGCACTGGACCGGACAGTCGTCGCGCTACATGCCAGGCGATTTCAAGCTTTATACTAATGAAATCGAAAGCGGCAATGCCGAGCGCGCCAAGGCGGATCTCGACGGCTACGACGTCATCGATTGGCCGCTCGGCTACGACGATCTCGAACCGTATTACGAAAAGTTCGAGTGGGAGTTCGGCATCTCGGGAGAGGCCGGGCTCAATCCTTTCGCCGGGCCGCGCAAGCGCGGCTTTCCACTGCCGCCGTTGCGCCACAGCGGCAAGATGCAACTCTTCGCCGAGGCATGCAAAAAACTCGGCTATCATCCCTACGACACTGCTGCGGGCATCGCATCTGCGCCCTACAAACCGGCGGCGCCGTTCGATACACGGATTGCGGAGCGCCCGGCTTGTGTTTACTGCGCGCACTGCAATTTTTACGGCTGCCATGTGCACGCCAAATCGGCGTCGCTCTACATCACGATTCCGGTGGCGCTTGAGACCGGCAACTTCGAGCTCAAGACCAACGCCAAAGTCTGCCGCATCAACAGCGACGCGAGCGGCCAAGTGACCGGTGTGAATTACTTCGATGCCGACGGCGCTGAGCATGAGCAGCGCGCCCGGGTGGTGATCCTGAGCGCGTTCATCTTCGAGCACGCGCGCCTGCTGCTATTGTCGAAGACCGAATCCGGCAAGTTCGCCAAAGGTTTGGCCAACTCCAGCGGTTACGTCGGCCGCAACATTCTCGCCCACGGCGATGTCCGCGCCATGGGCGCTTTCGACGACTTCATCGTTAACGGTTACATCGGCCCGGGCTCGGCGGCCATGCGCATCGACGATTTCAACGGAAACAATTTCGATCATACCGGCTTGGGCTTCATTCGCGGCGGCACCATCGGTACCAGCGGCGATGGCACGCCGGTGACGCGGATAGATGTCCTGCCGCCGGACGTGCCGACTTGGGGCAAAGAGTTCAAAGAGTTCTACGCGCGCTATTACAACCGCATCATGGATTTGAACATGCAGCCGGAGACCCTGCCGCATAAAGCCAATCGTATCGATCTCGATCCGCGCGCGCGCGACCGCTGGGGATTACCGCTACCGCGGGTGACTTTCGATTTTCATCAGAACGAGCACCGGCTGCAAAAATATATGGCCGGCGTCGGCGATCGAATCATGCGCGCCACGGGCGCGAGCAGGGTATGGACGGAAGAGAAAGGCCGCCCCAATCGCTGGGCCGGCGGCACGCGCATGGGCGCCAACCCAAAGAACTCCGTCGTCAATCAATACTGTCA
>DASSGE010000200.1:0-2773 GCA_035693605.1 Binatia bacterium | reverse complement strand
CGAGCTCCTTGGCGCCAATGCATCGGAGATCGGCCTGTGGTTCTTCGCCTTTCCGATCGGTTTCATGGCCGGGAGTTTTATCTCGGGCCGCATCGGCGCTAGCCGTTCGATCGAATTCATGACCATCCTCGGTGGCGTGATCGGGGTCGCCAACGGCGCGCTGCTCGTCGGCTGGCTTTATCTCGGCGGGATTTCGATGGCGGCACTCTACATTCCGGGAATGTTCGTCAGCCTCGCTCAGGGCCTCTCGATGCCTTACGCACAAGCGGGCGCGATGGCCGTCGACCCCGAGCTTGCCGGTTCGGCCTCGGGCGCGGTGGTGTTCTCGCAATTTTTTTGGCCAGCCGCGCTGCAACAACTCACCGGGCTGCTCGCGGACGGTACTTGGGTGCCGATGGCGGCGGTTCACTTCGCCGCAGTGATTGCAGCGCTGCTCGCCGGCTGGATGGCGGGGCGGCCCGAGGAACCTTTCCATCGCTAATTGCCATCAAGTCCCTTGCCGGAGTGAAACGATGAGACTGTGATCTAACCGACCTTAGAAACCTGGTAAGACCCGGAATTCCAAAATGTCATCGCACAAAACTTGCTGCCTTCCTTTGCCTCTGATTTATCTTCAACGATCTGGTCTTTCACGTTGGCCGAAACGGTCAGCGTGCCCCTGGCGGTGAAAGAGCAAGCCGCCAGCAAAGACGTGGCTCTTTAGGGGGCTGTTTATCCGAACTGTTGCCATCAGAGGGGGATTTGAAAAGCTCGCCCCTCGGGTTATTAAAAGTGGTGGTCTCTCAGAGAACTTCGTTGAGCATGTAGAAAGCGTTGCCTTTTCGCTTCCGGTTCGGAAAAGAACTTGACAGTCAGCTGGTTTACGGCTAGCGACTGTGATTGGCCGGAAAGAGGAGCCTCCCATGGCACGCAATGGCTATAAGATCTTCGATGCGGACACGCATGTCAGGCCCGACGCGGAATTGTTGGAACCGTACATGCCAAGTTCCGCCCGCGCTAGGCTCGCCGACTACGAAAAGTACCGGGCCAAGAATAAAGACGGCGCTGTCACTTATTTAATGGGCGAGCGCTCGTACAAGCGCCGTTTGGGCTTGGGCGTCGACGCAGCTCCGGGCAAAGACGAATACATGAGCGGCTACAAGCGCCATCAGCACGGCAAACCCGATCCGCTGTGTGAGCGCGATCCCGCCATTCGCGTCAAGGACATGGACATCGAGGGGATCGATGTCAATCTCATGTTGCCGTCGGGTTGGTTCGGTTGCTGGACCACCATTGATGACATCGCGCTCGAAAGCGCGGTTTATGAAGCCTATCACCGCTGGATGGCCGATTATTGCGCCGTCTTTCCCGAGCGCTTGAAGGGTGTGCTCCTGGTGTCCGCCCGCGACGTCAAAACTTCACTGGCGGAACTGCGCCGCGCCGCCAAAGAGAGCTGGCCGCTCGCGCTATTTGTCTATGCGCCCTATCAGTTCCCGCTCGACCACCCCGACCTTGAGCCGATTTGGCAAGCTGCGGCGGAAAACGATTTATCCATCGCGCTCCATACTTTCACAGTGATGCCGCCCTATGCACCTGGCGGGCTCGATTCCTGGGATAATCTCTGGCTGCAGCGCTCGGCCGCGCACCCCTGGTGCGGCCAACGCAATATGGCCGCCATCATCGGCGCGGGGATTATGGACCGCTATCCGAATATTCGCGTCGGCACGCTGGAAGCGGGACATGGCTGGCTGCCGGTGTGGGTCAGTCGGCTTGAGGAGCACACCAAGCTCTGTCCCGAAGCGTTGCCGCCGCTCAATGAAACTATTCGCAGCTATGTTACCGGCGGTCGTTATTTCCAGAGTATCGAAGTTTCCGAAGGTGCAGCGATTACCCAGAGCGTGATTGACCTCTTAGGACCGGATATTCTGATGTTCGGTTCAGACTATCCCCATGGCGAGAGCTGGTTTCCCGTTGCTGCCGAAACCGTGCTCGGGTGGAACTTGCAACCCGAACATCTGCGCAAACTGTTGTGGGACAATGCGCTAAAATATTACCGGCGGTATAGCGCATGAAGCCGACCAAGAAGCTACGGCAATTGCTCGGCCGGAAAAACAAAGTATTGGCGGTGCTGGGCGCGCCCAACGCCTTTCATGCGAAGATCATGGAGGCCAACGGCGTTGAAGCGTGTTTCGTCGGCACGAGCATTACCGGCGGCAACTATACCGGTCAACCTGATCTGGGCATTCTGTCGATGACAGAGTGTGTCGAGTTTGCCAAGTGGATCGCGCGTGCGGTGAAGATACCGGTGATTCTCGACGGCGATACCGGCCACGGCGGCATCATGGCGGTGCGCCGTCTGGTGCGCGAATGCATCGAAGCCGGATTGGCCGGCCTGCGGCTCGACGACCAGCCGTTGGACCAGAAACGACGCACCGGATCGGCGGGCATTTCCATCGTCAGCCGCGAAGACGCGGTAACCCGCTACCGTGTCGCCGTCGACGCCAAGAATGAGATCGATCGCGATTTCGTCATCATGGCGCAGTGTTATGCGCGCAATGCAGTTAACGGCGGCATGGCTGAGTTGTTGCGGCGGCTGCGCCTTTACGAAACCCAAGGCGGCGTCGATTGGGTGCAGTTTGAATCGCCGCATTCGGTGGCCGAGATCAAACGCGCCCGCAGCGTCGTCAAAGGACCGTTCTCGGCGATGAAAGGCCAGCTGCCGCGGGCGCTCACCCTCAAAGAGCATGAAGCGCTCAAACTTAATGCTGCATGGTACACATTTCTACCTGACTTG
>DASSGE010000199.1:0-2183 GCA_035693605.1 Binatia bacterium | reverse complement strand
AAATACGACTACGTCACCGGCTACAATAGCAGCTCCGACGCGCGTCTCGCCGTGCAGCGCAACGAAGCGCAGTATCACGACGAGACACTCCCCAGCTATCGCACTCAAGTCGAACCGCAGATGGTTAAGACCGGCATGGTGATCCCAATTTACTACACCGATCTCGTCGCGCCGAGCGGTGAGATTCTTGTCAGCCGCGACGTGCCGGAGCTTTTGCCATTTACTTATTTCTATCGTGAATTGTTCGGCAAGCCGCCGTCAGGTATCAAGTACGAAGCTTTGAAGGCGGCCAACATGTCGAGCACCAACATGACCCGCATGGTGCTGTTACCGCCCAAAGCACCGGCTGAATCGATTGCGATCCTGCGCAAGGCTTTTGACGGCCTGTCAAAGGATCAAGACTTTCTCCAGGACGCAGTCAGCGTCATGCGCTTCCAGCCGCGCTTCGAAATCGGCGAAGCCGGGGAACGCCTGTTTCGTCAAGCATCCAACACTTCGCCTGAAATCGTCAGTTTTTTGCGCAAGTATATCGAAGAAGCGAATCGGTAGCCGCTCAGCGCGAAAACTTGCGCGGGAATAAATAGAGCAAGCCCCTGAAAATTTTCCAGGGGCTTGTCGACGATACTCGATCTGCGAACTGGAGAGAGGAGCGGGTTAGCGTACGGGCAACGGCAAGCCTGGAATGGTGAGCTCCTGATCCATGCAGGAAATTTTTCCTCTCGCACCGGATCCTCCGGCGTCGACCTCACCTGCCGAGCGCGGCGAATTATCGCGCCGGTCGCGATTGACTTCAAAAAAACGCCGCGGGAATTTCGCACGTGATCAGGCGTGAAACTTCCCGCGGCGGATCGACCCACTAGTGGGTAACGTCAAAATGACTTGTCAATCTTCGTCATCGTCGTCGTCATCTGGCTTCCCACCGAGTTTGATCTGTCCGCGGATCTCACCTCCGGTCGATAGGGCACTATGAACGTTTGCGTAGGCCTTGCCCGCCCGAATGGCTGCAAGAACCTTGCTAAATTCACCAGCGCCGACCTGCTGGCCTACATTAGCGCCGGTGATGGCCACTACATCGGCCGAAGTGATTGTTCTGTTGGTAAAGCTCCCGGACCCAGGAGTGCACGTTGGAACGAGTGGAATATTGGTAGGAGCAGGGTTCGTCGTCGTCTGACACAGCCAGACGACGATGCCACCATTAACACCGGGTTGAGCGAGATGAATGTGGGCTTGCGTCACGGCTCCTTGGAGACCGGTATAGGAAAAATCATAAGTAATCGACTGGTCCGAATTAATGACACCGCGGAACGCGCCGGTGGCCACGGTCGATACCACAGGCACTTCCTGAAATCCGATAAGCTTTGCCCGCAACGTTGGAGCCTTGTCTTTATCCTTCGCCCCTGCCACCGACACGAACACCGCAAGTAATATGAGCAGCGATCGAAAAATGACTTTCATATCAACCTCCTGTTGATAACATTGGTACTCACCTGCTACAGCCATCCCCGGGCGAGAGAGATATCAATTCGACAAATTTTCTGCAACTCCTCATTGAGCTCATTTTCAGCACGAAGACGCACTACATTGACTCACTTTCAGAGACCATGTTATCCCCGTGGAAGAGATTTGTTTCTGCCGTTTTGTAACTGAACCAAGCGTACAAGTAAAAATGTTGCACGTGACAATCCTATTGGGTTTTATCCTCGCAGTTCTGCTCCCAGCCCGAGCGTCAGCTCAAACCCGCAAACCTGCGACAGTTTCGGAAATATCCACCTACCTGGGAGCCGATCGCGAGCAGATGCTCTACGCCGGTGCCAAGAGCGAAGGGGTAATCACCTGGTACACCTCGCTGGCAGGAGACTCGTATAAGGCGTTGTCGCGGGCCTTCGAAGCGAAATATCCGGGCGTGCGCGTCGAAGCGTTTCGTGCGGGAGGCAGCGAACTGGTCACGCGCATTTCGGAAGAAACCAAAGCACGGCGGCCGAGCATGGATGCGCTCGAAACCACCTACGATTTCACGATGGTGTCGAAGGCCTACGGCCTGACCCGGCCATACAATTCGCCGCTCCTCGCCAGTTATCCAGACGAAGCGAAAGAGAAAGCCGATGCCGGCCTAACCTTCTGGACAATTTTTCGCGAGTCGTACATGGGCTTCGGGTACAGCAAGGAACAAGTGCCAGCCAATG
>DASSGE010000198.1:0-2234 GCA_035693605.1 Binatia bacterium | reverse complement strand
GTCTACGCTGAAGTGATCATTCCCGGCTTCCGCGCCATGAAGCCCACGCCCAAAACCGGCATCACTCGCTTTGGCGCCGGCGTGCACAGTTTTTGGAAACCAGAAAAAGACTTGCCAGCGGGCATCGTGCCGTCGGTAATCAAGAGCTGGAAGGAAGCTGTGGTGGGTGGGTATTTTGTCTGAAATGGCAGGACTACAAGAATTTATGATGACTTAGGAAAACACCAACTGCGTTGGTCCGACGACCAAGTCTTTCCGCGATCTCGATGATCGAGACATCGCCGCGATTGGGTCACAGGACGAAGTCGTAGCCGGCTCTAGCCAATGCCCGGCGCGCGGCTTCCATGATATGCGGGCCATCGACATTGGGCACCACTCTGACCTCCGGGGCGTCGCGCAACTGCCGTAAAATCTGTTCGGCATCGGCGCCCGCCAATTCTTCGCATTGATCGTACATGCCGCCCGGATCTTCTTCGAGCGGATTATGCAGCTTGAGGATCGCCCGAATCGCCGCCACCACAGACGGCGTCGGCGTCGGCACGAGCAACGATGTCAACGCGCCATGATCCAAGCGTAACTTTGCCGCCACGGCAAGTGCTGCGCCGCCGCGCCGCTGCTGGGCGGCAGGAAGAAGAATCTTTTCCTCCATGGCGATATGCTTGAGCAATCCCGAGCGGAATTGACCGTAGGCCGCGGCGTCGATCGTTTCCGAGTCGGAGAAGACTCGATCGAGCAGGCCGTCGAGCCGGCGATGATCATCGGCGAGGTAACCGTGAATTTTACCGGGCATTAGAATTCTCTTTCACCAATCAAGACAGGCTAAGTTAGGCTGCGTCGGCCACGAATCTGCGCCGGATCGGCGAATCGACTTACAGCCCACGAGCATGGCGATGGAACCGGAATAACCCCGGCGACGATGAACACACCGCGCGCCGTATGCGGCATATTCCATTCCAAACTTTACATCCCGAATATCTTCTGAAACTCGGTCATATGTTGTTTCAGCTGGCTGCCGAACTCGGGGCCGACGACGTAGTCGGGCTCGCCCTGGAACTCTTTGTACTTGGACGGGATGCCCTTCATAGCGACGCCCTTGCCCAAATCCACGGCTAACACTTTTTGCCCCTCTTCCGACAACGACCAGTCGGTGAAGAGCAAAGCTGCGTGCGGGTGCGGCGCTTTTTTGGCGACGAAAAATCCGTTGGGCTTGATGATGCGCGGCGGCAGCACGCTGAAGGCCAGCGGCGCGCCTTTGTCGCGCATATCCGCCGTGGTCTCGGCGTTGATCGTCACGCCGATCGGTTGCTCGCCGGCTGCGACCAGTTGCGAAGTCAGCGTCGTGCCGCGGCGGAAGATCAAATCCTGCTTGGCCAGGCGCGCCAGATAATCGCGGGCTTTTTCTTTTCCCCAAGCTTGCTCCATCGCCGCCATGATGAACGCCGCCTCGGGATCGAAGATCATTTTCCCTTTCCATTTCGGGTCGAGCAGATCCTGATAGGTTTTCGGCGCGTCATTGGGCTTCACCTGGTTGCGGTTATAGACCAGCGCCGTGGTCAGCATGTACATCGTGTACCATTGCCCTTTGGGATCGTATGAACCGCGCACATAGCGCTGCACGTCCGGCGTCGAATAGGCTCCCGACACTCCTTCTTTCATCAACACCGTGCCGTAACTGACGTCGGTCATCACCACGTCGACCAGGTTGGCGTTGCCGCGGTACTCGGCCATAGTCTTGTTGAGAATGCCCTGGCGCGGCGAGTAGTAGTGCTTCAAATCGATGAAAGGATAGCGCGCGCTGAAATACTTTTTGAGCACCGCCACCTGATTGACCGGCGTGGTGGCGTAAAACATCACGTCCTTCTCTTCCCTGGCGCCCTTGATGAGAAAGGCTTCACGTTCGGCGCGGCTCATCTTTTCGACCTGGCTGACGACTTCCTGCAGCGTCACCGCCACACTCGGCGCGGGAACCAACAGCGATACGAAAACCAATAGTCGTTTAGTGAATAGATTCATCAACGCTCCCAAACCAATTGGTCGACTGCAAGTCGATCTTATTCCGTCATATTGGCGAAAGCCGGTATCTGGCTCCGTTGGGCGCCGGTGAGCAGACCCCATTTGGCAGTGACTGGATGCCGGCCTGCGCCGCCATGACGGATCCTAAATTCGCCTGGATTCCGCAGATCTCAACACTCCCGGACGAAACTTTAATTTTTCATCCCGAACAACCGGGCCGC
>DASSGE010000197.1:0-4115 GCA_035693605.1 Binatia bacterium | reverse complement strand
AGTCCTATTTGGCGAACTCGGCGTCCCCAGCTCTTGCTGAAAGCAATTTCGCGCGGCTCGTTGAAGCGAGCGGCGCAGACACCTTGGACAGAATTTCCCAAGCGGAGTTGGCCGACCTATTTCGCGTTTTGGGGGGAAGTTCGTTTCTCAGCGAGGTGCTCATTCGGCAGGGAGCAGATTGGCCGGAGCTATTCTGCCGACAAATCCGAATCACACAGAAAAGCCTTGCCGATCACCTCAAGGAACTGTCTGCGATCACCAAGAAAGTAAGATCCTTCAACGATTTCTGCGCCGCCCTACGCCGGCACAAGCAGCGCGAGTACCTGCGCATCGGCGCGCGCGATCTCATGCCGTCGGTCAGCATGGAAGAAACCGTGCGCGAATTGACCGCATTGGCCGCCGCCTCGCTGGAAGCGACGTATCGATATTGCCGGGCGGAAGTCGAAAAAGACTTTGGCCAACTCAGTTTGCCGGGATTGAAAAAACCCAACGGCTTTGTCGTCATCGGCATGGGCAAGTTGGGCGGCGGCGAGCTCAACTTCAGTTCCGATGTCGATGTCATATTCCTCTACGAAAACGACGAAGGAGAATCTACCGGCGGCGCTAAAGGCAAGACTGGGGCGCGGGAATTCTTCAGCGCCATCGGTCAGAAAATCATCCACGCCATGGGCGACGTGACCGAAGACGGCTTTGTCTTTCGCATCGACCTGCGCCTGCGCCCGCTGGGCGCTGGCGGACCATTAGTGCAGTCGCTCGACTCCGCGATGTTATATTACGAGTCCTGGGGACAATGTTGGGAACGGGGCGCAATGATCAAGGCACGGCCGGTGGCGGGCGACATCGAAGTCGGCGCACGGTTCCTAAAAGAGATCGAGCCGTTTATTTACCGCCGTTACCTTGATTACACGACGGTCGACGAACTGCGTCACATGAAGGAGCGCATCGAGAACGAGCTGCTCAACGGGGACGATAAGGCGCGCAATCTGAAGCTTGGCTACGGCGGTATTCGCGAGATTGAATTTTTCACCCAGGCGCTGCAGTTGGTCAATGGCGGCTATGAGCCGAGCTTGCGCGGGCCGAGCACACTGCCGGCGCTGATCGAACTCGCGAAGCGAAAATTTATTTCAATCGAGGAGCGTGACAAGTTGAGCGAAGCCTACCGGTTTCTTCGTCAAGCCGAACACAAGGTACAAATCGTCCAGGAGGCCCACGCTCACTCGATTCCCGAAGGCGTAGCGGAGGAACAAGCTTATGCCCGCAGACTGGGATACACACGTCAAGGAGAGTTAGGCGAACGAGAGCTTTTCTGGCGCGATCACCACCGCTACACGCATACCGTGCGCAACATTTTCGATCGGCTCTTTTATAGTGCTCGGAAAGACATCGAAAGTGAAGGCGCCAGCGCCGAGGGGGCAATCTGGAACGATCTCGATAATCAGCGAGTTATCACCAAGCAATTGGCCCGCGTCGGATTCGCCGATCCAGAAAAAGCTTATGCGAATCTGCTCGCCGTGCGCGACGGCGAAAGTTATTCGCCGCCGAGTCCGAAACGGTTGAAAGTCATGCGTACTCTTGGGCCGGCATTGATTGCCGAGATCGCCAAGTCGGCGGCGCCCGACCAGGCGCTGTTTAATCTCGCGAGTTTCAGCCACCGCATTGGCGGGCGCACTGGATTTCTGACGCTGTTGGCTGAAAAACCTGAAACCATGAGGCTCTTGATCACGCTATTTGCCGATAGCCAGTTTCTTACCGATTTGTTTCTTAAACGTCCCGAGCTCATCGACACATTGATTCGTGTCGATTTGACGCGAATCGACAAAGCCAAGGACGAGATGCTCGCCGAACTGCGGGAAAACCTTGCCGCAGTTCACGACACCGAGAGCAAACTCAACGTGCTGCGCCGTTACAAGAATGAAGAATTTATCCGGATCGGTCTGCACGATCTCGGCGGCGCCAGCGAATTCCTCTCCGTGTTGCGCCAGCTCTCCGACCTTGCCGAGGCCTGCTTGCAAGCCGCCCTCGATCTCACCTTGGCCGATTTAAGCGATAAATTCGGCGCGGTTCCCAACGGGCGGTTCGCAATCATCGGCGGCGGGAAAATAGGCGCGAGAGAGATCGATTACAACTCCGATCTGGATTTGGTTTTTATCTACGATGCCGCCGATGAGGCGGAAACCAGCGGCGGCTCCCAGGGCCGATTACCCGCCCATGAGTATTACGTGCGGGTTGGCCAGCGTTTGCCGACCTATCTCTCGGCGCCGACCGAGGAAGGCATCGCGTACAAAATCGATATGCAATTGCGGCCGTCGGGAAAGGCCGGACCGATCGTCTGCTCGCTCGATGCTTATCGCGAATATCACAAGAGCACCTCGCAACTATGGGAACGTCAGGCATTGATCAAGACCCGCTTCATCGCCGGCAATGCATTGCTCGGCAGGGCCGTCGATAGCGTCATCGAACAGGGGGCCTACAGCACGGGACTTACCCCGGACGGCGTCGGTGAGATTCATCACCTGCGCATGCGCATGGAGCGGGAACTCGCCGGCGAAGACGAAGCAAGATTCAACCTCAAAAAAGGCCGAGGTGGATTAGTCGACATAGAATTTCTCACGCAAATGCTGCAACTCACCCACGGCTACCGGTTAGCCTCGGTGCGCCAACGGGAAACTTTGGCGGCGCTCAAAGCACTCGAAGCCGCGAAGATCTTGAAACCACGGGAATATCAACTGCTCGCTGATGGTTATTTGTTTTTACGTCAACTAGACCACCGCTTGCGGTTGGAACGCGATCAGTCGCTCGACGCCTTCGACGCCGAGCCCGGCAGGCTTGAGGGCATCGCTAAGGCGCTGGGTTACAGTGACCCGGAGAGTGCAAGTTCGAAGCGTTCCGGACAATCCGGGCGAAAGCTGCTGCGTGATTATCAGCAACGCCGCGAAAAAATCCGCAACTGCTACGAGCGCTATTTTCTTGCCGATCGATAAGGGTCATGACGGGGTCATCCGGTATTAATGTGCCTGCCCATTACATAGACTTAAATCCCAGATCGAATTTATAAATGCTTTTTAAATTATAAAATGGCAGTCTACTAACTTGAAGGGATTTAGACTGGATGTTTTGCCATAAACGAAAGCCAGATTCGATGATGCACGCGCCCCCGCGAATCAACCGAACTTTTTTTATAATAACTTTATTGACAGTAACACAACGCTGGGATATGTTCGGGCCATGAAAACTCAAATGCTTAAGGGCATTGCCCTGGCTTCATTGGTAACCGTGTTGTCGAATCCTTTGTATGCCCAGACCGCAGGGACAGAAAGTCAACCTGCGGAACCGGTAACGGAGGAGTTAGGCTACGGTTTTGGCGCGGCTCTCGCCAGCGTGTTCTACATCCCGGCAAAGGTAACGTACGCGGGATTGGGATTGCTCACTGGCGGCCTTGGTTTCGTGCTCACCGGTGGTAGAGCGGATGTTGCCAACAACATCATCTATCCTTCGGTGCGCGGCAACTACGTGGTGACGCCGAATCACTTGAAAGGTACGGAGCCGATCTATTTCGTCGGCGCGCCGCCGGAAGCACCACAGCCCGAGACCATCGCGGCAAAGAACCGTTAATCGGCGCCGAAACAGACTCCCCGCTTCGAAGAGTTGATAAATGCCAAGAGGGCCAACACATCGCTGTTGGTCCTCGAGCTCGTTTCTAACTCTTTGACGGCGACGGCAAGGTTTCGACCGCTGCGAAACAGCACCCGAAACGCTTGGCGGATCTGACGGACTCTTTTTTCGTCAAATCCGGCCCGTTTGAGGCCAACCACATTAACTCCCCGCACGGTGTGCTGCCAATCGATGATGGCAAACGGCGGCACGTCACGACTGGTGCCGCTTAGTCCGCGCATCAACGCATAGTCGCCGATCTTGACGAACTGGTGCACCACACAATTGCCGGAAATAAAGACGTTCTTGCCGACTTCGACATAACCCCCTAGCAAGGCGCCGTTGGCGATAATCACATTGTCAGCCAGTACACAGTTATGGCCGACATGCGACGTAGCCATCAAAAAGTTGTCGTTGCCGAGCACCGTCGCTGAGCCCGCGGCCGTACCCCGGTGGATCTGTGC
>DASSGE010000196.1:0-3767 GCA_035693605.1 Binatia bacterium | reverse complement strand
CGTATCTCAACACTATGCCGTTTCTGTATAACGCCTTCGGCATTGAAATGGCTGCGCGCACCTACTTCGACAAGCCGGCGCGGAAACTCGACGTCGCCGAAAGCGCGACGCTGATCGCCATGTTGAAAGGCACCGCCTATTACAATCCGGTGCTCAATCCCGATCGCGCGCTCAAACGGCGCAATATCGTGCTGGCGCAAATGGTCAAGCGCGGTGTGTTGAGCCCGGCCGAATTCGAACGTCAAAAGCGCCGGCCCATAAGGCTTGATTTCGAACCACGTCTGGATCTGCTCGGTCCCGCCCCTCATCTCGCGGCGCAGATTCGCAAATGGTTGATCGATTGGGCCGACCGCAACGATAAAAATATTTATACCGATGGATTGATCGTCCACACCACGGTCGACTCGCGCTTGCAGGCGCTCGCCAACCAAGCGGTGAATCGTCAGATGGAAATTTTGCAGGCGGTCGCCGATGTGGAGTGGGGCATGGGTTCCGAACGCTTGCTGTCGACCAGCGCCTCCGCCTATGTCGAGCAGCGCCGGCGTGTACAACCGTTCGGCTATTTTTGGAAAACTCAGTCCGCCCTGGTCGACACCATGATTCGCGAGTCCGCGGCTTTTCGCGCCGCCGTCGAGGCCGGCGCGACGGCCGATGCGGCGCTGGCGCAATTGAAAAAGAACAAGGAGTTTCTCGCTAAGTTGCGCGTCGAAAAAAGCCGTTTACAGGCCGGCTTGGTCGCCATCGATCCGGCCAGCGGTCACGTCAAGGCCTGGGTCGGCAGCCGCGATTTCAGAACCGATCAATTCGATCACGTCGTGCAAGCCAAACGCCAACCCGGCTCTACCTTCAAGCCGTTCGTATACGGCGCCGCGCTGGAGCAGGGTATGTCCCCCGACAAACGCTTCATCGACCGCGCCGTGGAGATTTCACTGCCCGATGGCAAGGTGTGGCGCCCCACCGACGGAACCGCGCCGACCGGCCGGTCGATGACCGCGCGCGAAGGGCTGATTTATTCGAAAAATACTATAACCGCTCAGGTCATGCAGGAAATCGGCCCGCGCAAAACCGCCGAACTGGCGCGCCTGATGGGAGTAACTCTCAGTAAGCTCGATGAAGTACCCGCTTTGGCGCTCGGCACCAGTCCGGTCACGCTTTTGGAAATGGTCTCGGCGTACAGCACTCTGGCTGCTGGCGGCCAATACCGGCCACCGATTTTTATTACCCACATTACCGATAAAAGTGGCACCGTGTTGGCAAGTTTCGTCACCGAACCGCAGCGCGTTCTGTCGGACAAGAGCGCTGGCGATCTGATCAATATGCTGCGCGATGCGGTCGATCGCGGCACCGGACAAGCGGTGCGCGCCCAATTCGGCGTGCGCGCCGACGTCGCTGGGAAAACCGGCACCACACAGGAAAATACCGACGGTTGGTTTATTCTCATGCATTCCCGGCTGGTCGCCGGCTCCTGGGTTGGCTTCAACGACTCGCGAATCACCATGCGCAGCGACTACTGGGGCCAAGGCGCTAATAATGCCTTGCTGCTGGTCGGCGATTTTTTTCAACACGCGCTCAATGCCCAGTTTATCGCCGGCAGCGCCCGCTTCCCCTATGAAAG
Organism: Binatia bacterium; assembly: GCA_035693605.1. Taxonomy (GTDB): domain Bacteria; phylum Desulfobacterota; class Binatia; order UBA9968; family UBA9968; genus DP-20. Next base: position 2,152 of record DASSGE010000196.1, on the reverse strand, counting down.
ACCAGCGGAATCGATCTGGGACCCGGTTCTCGACGCAGCGAGAGAATGGTTCGGCGGCATATTCAAAGATTTGGGCCTCGGTGAAAAAAACCCGCCGGCACCACCGCGCCGGGAACGGGAGCTCGACTACGGCCGCGATTGATCCGTTAATCGCCCGCGCTAAGCACTAAATCGTTTCCTGTCAAGCCGCTTGACGCCTTAATGAGCCATGCTTACCTTCCCGACATATCAAGGAGGTACCAAACATGGAACTAGTGAGATTTGAACCGTTTGCCCGTGTGGGAAATTTTCGCTCGTTATTTAACGAGTTGTTCGATGAGAACTTAGGGCGTTCGTCTGCCCGACGGACTGCGCGCCAATGGCATCCGGCAGTGGATGTCCTGGAGAGTAAGGACGCTTTTTTGATTCGCGCCGAGCTTCCCGGAATGAAACGAGAGGAGATCAAAGTAGAGGTCAAGGACGGCAACCTTGTGCTCAGCGGCGAAACAAAAACGGAGCAGCCGGCAGAGGGCATCGAATACCGCCACGTCGAGCGGGTTGCGGCGAAGTTCTGGCGCTCGTTCGCAATGCCGGAAACGGTAAATCCGGCTGGCGTCGAAGCGACCTACAAAGACGGCATTCTTGAGATTCGCGTGCCGAAAGCGGAAGAGGCAAAACCGCGGCAAATCGAAATTAACGTGCAGTAACTCGTCGGGAAACCGCACAACAAGGGAGGCGAAACGCCTCCCTTGTTGTAATTGCCTATTTGTCAATGCCGCTTTCCGGAATGTTGAAAATGTCTCGCCCGGTTGGGCGTTGCTCGGAAAGCCAAAGAAACCTAGATTCCGGCTTGCGCCGGAATGACGACCGACGAAGAGTCCCCTTCAGTCGACGAATTCAAAACCCACGCTTGGAAGCGAGGTCATTCAGTGAGCGCTGTTGCCCCTCCGTGCGTAGCGCTGATGGCAAACCTACCTGTGACAGTTCCAAATGCAGCAAGCTTTCTGATCCAATGTGATAAAAATAAATTGCTTGTCGCCATACGACTTTTCCGTAATCGGCCGTAAATCAAGTTCCGCTTAACCAATGGACGTCGTTGCTCATGGACTGTGGGGCGGTGCGTTATTTTATCCACAGAAGCGCGCAACGTTCATCGCCGGTGTCTTGCTCGGCATGGCTCCGGATCTGTTATCGTTCGGCGTGTTCCACGTAACTCATCCGGCGTGGCTAAGCGAACGTTTACTGGGAAACATTTCCGGACCACCGGCGCTGGCGTCGCTGCCGCCGTATGTTTTCCACGCTTACAATTTTACTCATAGTCTGGTCGTTTGGGCGTTGGCTTTCTTGTTGCTCTGGGCCCTGATCAAAAAACCTCCATGGCTCTTGGCGGCTTGGTTGCTGCACATTCTCTGCGATATTCCCACCCACGTCGCCAGCTACTTCCCAACGCCTTTCCTCTGGCCTTTGCCGACACCCTTCGTTAACGGCGTCCCATGGTCTACGCCGTGGCTCATGGTGACGAATTATGCCGCTCTAATCGTCGTCTACACCTGGGTCGCCGTTTATTGCCGCGCTAGGGACAGCTGAATTGACTTCGTGCGAGCTGCGGCTTGCGTCGCAAACGTTCGAACGCAGTATGCGGACCATCACGCCATGCAGCGCCTCGGTCATCCGATCGTCTCAAGTTAAAATTCCCCGTGCTGGGTTGATTTCACGCCGTTTACTTTAGAGACTTTAAGAGCCGAGTCGACTGGTTGGTTCGAATGAGGTGATGCCGTGAAGCTTTACTATAATCCTCAGAGCCGCGCCGTTATCGCCAAGTGGATGCTCGATGAGTGTGATGCGTCATACGAGATCGTGCCGATCGATTTTACCAAAGGCGAACACAAGGCGCCGGGGTTTCTCAAAATAAACCCGGCCGGCAAGCTGCCTGCGCTCGAAGACGGCGAGTCAAAGATCTTCGAAGGCGCCGCGATCTGTTTGTATCTCGCTGACAAGTTTCCTCAAGCCCAACTTGCGCCTAAAATCGGCGCGCCCGAACGCGGCCGCTATCTCTCTTTGATGGTTTATTCGACTTCCCAGCTCGAACCCTCGATGGGCGACGCATTATTGAAGGTCGAGACATTGCCGCAACGCGGCTGGACCAATTTCGAGACCGCGCAGGCAGTCGTCG
>DASSGE010000195.1:0-3315 GCA_035693605.1 Binatia bacterium | reverse complement strand
GTCCAACTCACATAGGGCGCGATCTATCGCGCCCTTTTTTTGACCGCCTATCGCGTATTTTTATACGGCGCGCAAAGCCTGGATGATATCCAGCCGCGCCGCACGCAGCGCCGGCAGGAAGCCGCCGATCAAGCCCATCAGCAGGGAAAATCCCAGCGCTGATGCAACAATCGAGGGCGACAAGGCGAAGGAGAACGCCAGTTCGGAGAACGACCCGAAATTGAGCGTCGAGATCGTAAAGAATTGCAACACCGAGGCGATGCCGAGACCGACCAGGCCGCCGGCGAATGCCAGGGTCAACGACTCGAGCAAAAAAGCCAACAGAATACTGCGCCGGAAAAACCCGAGCGCCCGCAATGTCCCGATCTCGGTCGTGCGATTGGCCACCGATCCATACATGGTGATCATCGCGCCGATGGTCGAACCGGTGCTGAAGATGACCGTGATGAAAATGCCGAGAATCCGGATAAAGGTCGCCATCATCTCGGACTGTTCCTCAAAAAACTTCTTTTACCTTTTCGCAACGAAATATTGCAGGCGGTTGTCGTTTTCGAAGGCGCGCACGACACTGTCCAGATCGTCTGGATCTTTCATCCGCATCGTCACGGTGGAGAATGACGAGCGCCTGAACGCATCGGCGATCTGATTCAAATCACCCCACAATTCGGAATCGAAGCCGCTGCCGTTGGCATCGAACAGACCGACGACGGTCCAGACATCGCCGCCGAACTTAATTTTTTCGCCGATCTGCGCTCCGACAAAGCGTTTGGTAATGCCGGCGCCGGCAACGACTTCGCGCGCGCCCCAGCGAAACATTCTTCCTTCGACAATCCTAACCTGCGGGCGCAGTTGAAATGCTGCTTCCTCGACGCCTCGCACCGTGACGTTGCTAATACCCTCGCCGCCAAGTTTGCCCATGTTAATGATCACGACGACTTCTTTCGAGCTCACGGGCGTGCCGTCGGCGGCGCGCGCCACCTGCGGCAGGTTGACGATGATCCCCGCCGCTTCACGATCCATGATGCTCATAATTTCACTCATAGCAGCCTTGCGGGCGACCAGCAGGTTGTCGTCCGAACCGGTGGCGCGCAAAGTTTTCTGCACGCCGTTCGCCATCATCAGCACCGCCGTGAACACGAATACCACGAGCGCGATGCCGACGACTGTGATCGCGGTGGTCAAACGGCGCGAAATCGAACTGCGCAGGATATATTTGAGCGGCAATTGCATACTCAACACGGTGGTTACGGGTTTACTATGAAGATGTCTTCACCACGAACAGACTGCGTCGTAATTGTCATTTCGAGGGAAGACGAGAAATCCGTTCTTCGTATGTGGCTAAATGCGAGAGCCCTCGCTGCGCTCGGGATGACAAATATGGGAGATTGGCGCATTGCGACACAGTCTCGAAGGCACGAAGGAAACGAAGGTTTCGGATACTTTTTCTCCGAACGTCGTGATCCTCGTGTCCTTCGTGGTGACTAAACAAATTGCACTGGACGCAACATTCACACAAAGACCTGAGCAGCCTCTCTTCCATTAGCCAACAAAACGCAATCCCTCGACGATGCGCGTCGACAGCACCCGGCGTAAAGGCACGATCGCCGCCAGCGCACCGACCAACAGTCCGGCGGCACAGCCGATCACCACCGTCTCCGGTTTTATATAAAAAACCGGGAACCACCCTTTGGGCAGCGCGGTTTCGAATCCCGCGACCGCGGGAAAGGTCACCGCAAGACCAAGAGCGCTGCCGAACAAAGCGAGCAGAATCGATTCGCCGGCAATCAGAAAAAACAATTGTCCGCCGGTAAAACCCAGCGCTTTCAGCACGGCAAATTCATGAGTGCGCTCGCGCGCGGACATGATCATGGTATTGCCAACGACCAGGAGAATGATGCCGATAATGACGAACGACATGATATTCATCGCGGTGATGATCGCGCTCGCCGCGGAGAGAAAACTCTGCTGAAAAGCCCGTTCGGTTTCGGTTTTGGTTTCGGCGCGGGAGTTGGCGAAAAGTTGGTCGATTTCCGCGGAAATCGCCGCCGAATTACCGGGATCATCGATACGGACGATGTACCAGCCGATCTCGCCGGAACGCTGGGGCATCTCCTGGCGCACTCGCTCTTCGAGATATTTGTAGTGAAACATCATGGTGGTTGGATCGGTGGTCTGATCGCGCGGTTCATAGATGCCGCGTACGACAAACTCCCACTGGCCGGGAAACACGTCGCCCTCCATGGGCATAATATCTCCAAGTTTCAAGTTATAGCGTTGGGCGATCTCGCTGCCGATAATCGCCGCGTTGCGCTCGCGCTTGAAGACTTCGAACTGCTCCGGCGGAACGATGAATTCCGAATAAACGTCGAAGAAACTGTCCGAGTCGACCGCCAAACGAGCAAAGAACTGATTTTTGTCGATATAGACACCGGAAAACCAACTGGCAAACGTGACCTTGTTAACTCCAGGGACCTGGGCGATGCGGTCGCGATAAGCGAGCGGCAAAGAAAACACGAATGACACGGCATGTCGCGTGATTAGCCGGTTGGCAGCGGAAGCTTCGACGCCGGCATACCAAGCGCCCACCACGGTCTGGAGCAAAGCAAACGCCATCACCGCAACACCGACGCCGACAATCGTCAGCGTGCCGCGCAGCTTGTGGCGCAAAACGTTACGCAGGAGCAGCTTCAATAATTCCATTAGACAGGCAAAGGGCAAGAACCGGGAGCCACACGATGCTCCGGAGGCTTAAATTTTCAATTCTCCATTATCCATTATTCTATTCTATTCTACGCCAACTCCCCCTTATCCAAATTGCGCGTCGTTCGCGCGCGCTCGGCGGCGCGCGGATCGTGGGTGACCATCAAAATGGTTTTGTTGAGTTCGCGGTTGAGCCGGTCCATGAGTTCCAATACTTCCTCAGCCGAGGCTTTGTCGAGATCGCCGGTGGGCTCGTCGGCAACCAAAATCGCCGGATCGGTGGCGATGGCGCGGGCGATGGCAACTCGCTGCTCTTGGCCCCCGGAGAGTTGGCGCGGAAAGTGATGCATGCGCTCGGCCAAGCCAACCACCGCCAGCGCCATCTCGGCATGGGCGCGCCGTTCTTTCTTCGGCAGTGGCGTCAGGATCAACGGCAGTTCGACATTCTCAAGCGCCGTCAAGACTGGGATCAGATTGTAAAATTGAAAAATAAATCCGACATTGCGCGAGCGCCAGACGGCCAACTCGCTTTCGTTCAGCTCCGTGACATCGACGTCGGCGATGAATATTTTCCCCGACGTCGGTTTGTCTATACCGGCAATCAAATTGAGCAAC
>DASSGE010000194.1:0-4793 GCA_035693605.1 Binatia bacterium | reverse complement strand
GCCATGGAAATGCTATTTACCGGCGAGCAGATTTCGGCGCAGGATGCACTGCGTTTTGGTCTGGTCAATCGGGTCGTGCCATTGCCCGAGCTCTTGCCCACAGCGGTGGCTTTGGCGGAAAAGATCGCCGAGAACGCGCCCGTGTCGCTGCGTCGCATCAAGGAGCTGTCGGTCAAGTCGATCGGTTCGCCGCTGCTGTTCGCATTGAAGATGGCGCCGGGGCCGAGCCCTTACGAAAGCCAGGATGCGCGCGAAGGCGCGAAAGCTTTCGCTGAAAAACGTTCGGCGAAGTACAAGGGCGACTAGACGGCTCTCGGTAATGTGCACCAAGAAGACGCGAAATACTCGCAAGTGTCTGAATAGAAAAACTAAACTTCGTGATCTTCGTGTCTTCGTGGTGAAAACTGTTTTGCGCTAGAACTCAAGGAGAATCACATGAGTAACTATCCAAAAGTTCTTTTGACCGAAGAGGGCATGCGCGACGGCTTGCAAATCGAGCGCGCGGATATTCCCGTCGAGGGCAAAATTCGTTTGCTCGACATGTTGTCGGAGACCGGGCTGAAAGAAATTGCCGTCGGCTCTTTTGTCAGTCCACGCTGGGTGCCGCAGATGGCGTGCATCGACGAATTGGTCAGAGGGTTTCATCCCAAACCGGGCGTAAGTTATACCGCCACCGCGCTCAATGACATGGGCCGTGAGCGGCTGCGCCAATATATTCCGCCGCTCAACGATCTTAAGTACCAGGCCCAGACGGCTGTGTATCTCTGCGACGTCTTCGCCCAGCGCAATATCAACCGGACGATTGCGCAGCAAATGGCGCGCTGGCCGAAAGCGATTGAAGAAGCCAAAGCGAAAGGCGCCAAAGAAGCGGGCATCAGCGTCAGCGCGGCATGGGGCTCGAACTGGACGGGCGAGGTGTCGCAGGACGACCGCATGCGGATGCTCGAACGCCAGTATGAATTATGGGAAGCGGCCGGTATACCGGTCACCAAGATCGGCATTTCCGATCCGATGGGTTGGAACATGCCGGATCAGGTGGAACGGCAACTCGAAGCGATCAAAAAGCGCTGGCCGGAGATCAATAGTTTTAACTTGCATCTGCATAACACCCGGGGCATGGCGCTGACCTCTTCTTATGTCGCGATGCGCAGTCTCGATGCTACGGATACCTTGCGCTTGCAGCCGGCGATCGGCGGCATGGGCGGGTGTCCGTTCTGCGGCAACGGCCAGTCGGCGGGGTTGGCGCCGACCGAAGATTTGATTCACATGATGGAAGGGATGGGCATCGACACCGGTGTCGATATCGAAAAATTGATCGAGGCGGTGTGGGTCGCTGAAGAGTTGGTCGGGCATCCGCTTTGGGGTCATGTGTCTAAAGGCGGGCCGCGGCCCAGCGGCAAGAAGCTTTACGCCATGGACATGCCGTTCGTCGAAACCCTCGGTCATGCGCGCCACTTCATCAAGGGCGCCGATGCATACGCAGGCGCGCCGTCGCCGTGGAAGGAAGTTATCAAGAGCCCGCAGCGGCCGGAAACCATGAACGGCGACGCACCGAAGGCCGAAGGCGAGCAGAGTGGCGGGCGCTGGTTGCCATTGTAAGATTTTTTCGCCACGAAGTTCACGAAGGACACGAAGGTTTGGATAATTTATTCTGAACTTCGCGCTCATCGCGTCTTCATTTGGAATCTATAACCTCAGTTTCACCTTGCAGGTCTCACCGGAGGAAATTCGTGTCCGATCCCAGAGTTGGTTTACTTTTCAATCCGCAATCGGTAGCGATCGTTGGTGCATCAGCGGATCTCGCCAAAGCGTCGGGGCTGCCGCTGCGCAACATCGTCAACTCCAAATTCGCCGGCAAAATCTATCCCGTCAATCTGCGCGCCGCCGAGATCAGCGGCGTGAAGTGTTATCCGACCGTAACCGATTTGCCGGAAGCGCCGGATGTCGCAGTGCTGATGATCGACGCGAAACTCACCGCGCAGATCCTCGAACAGTGCGGTAAGAAGGGCGTCAAGACGGCGATTATCGGCTCAGCGGGATTCGCTGAAGCGGGACCGGAAGGACAAGCGCGCCAAGATGAAATCAGCGCCATCGGCAAGCGTTACGACATTCGCGTCGTCGGTCCCAACTGTCACGGTACATTCAATGTCTATAGGAATATTCCCTGCGGCTACGATCACGCGTTTGCGCTGCCGATCAAGCCTGGGCCGGTAGCAATCGCATCTCATAGCGGCGCGCTGTTGGGCGTGATCGGTCATCGCGCGGTGCAGGCCAATCTCGGGTTTAGCTACATGGTAAGCAATGGCAACGAGATGGATGTCGACCTTTGCGACTTCACCGAATTTTTTCTGGAGGATTCCAACACCAAAGTCGCGGCGGTGTTGATGGAGGGCCTCAAGAACGGCCCGCGTTTTCTCGAGCTTGCCGAGCGCGCGCATGAATTGGGAAAGCGGATCGTTGTGCTCAAGGTCGGCAAGTCGGAACGCGGCGCAATTACCACCATGGCGCACACCGCGCGCATGGCCGGAGCCGGCGAGGTTTACGAAGCGGCATTTCGTCAATACGGCATTATCTCGACCGATACAGTGGAGAATTTCATCGGCACAGCGCAACTGGCGGCGCACCAGCCGGTGCCGCGCGGCGGGCGCATCGTGGTGATGACGTCGAGCGGCGCCGGCGCCAGCTTGATGGCGGACAAGGCGAGCGAGTACGGCATCGAGCTCGCCGATATTTCCGAGCAGGCCCAGGCAAAGATTCCGCAACGCCGTTCGGCGATTCTTACCAACCCCTTTGACACCGCTGGCACGTCGCGCGCGCCGGGATTTCTTCAGGCGGCGTGCGAAGCGTTTGCTGAAGATAAGGCGAACGATTGTATGGTCATGTACATGGGACCGCTGGCAGTGCGCCATGAATATGGCCGGCAGTTTGCCGCAGCGGCGGAAAAATTCGGCAAGACCGCCGCGGCGATCATCAATCTGTCGGAAAACGACATGCGTGATATTTTTCAAGCGAAGAATATCCCAGTATTTGATGCGGCGACCGACGCCTGTTTTCGCATGCTGCGCGGCTACATCGACTACGGCCAGTTTCTTGAACGGCGCGCGTCGGCGACGCCGTGCGACGTAACCCGGCGGCCGGCGCGGACCGCCGCGGCAAGAATACTCGCCGCTCACGCGGACGGTGCAATGCTGTCTCCGGCGGCCACGGTCGAGTTGCTGAGCGCCTCTGGGTTTCAATGCGCCGAAGCTGTGGCGGCAACGACTGCCGCGCAAGCCAAGGCCGCCGCGACCCGGTTGGGATACCCGGTGATACTGAAAGCCATCGTTCCCGACTTAGCTCACCGCAGCGACGCCGGATTGGTGAGCCGCTGCATAGGCGACGCCGGCGAGCTTGCCAGCGAATTCGACCGTCTTACTGCTAACGCGAAATCGCAGAGAGCGGCACCGCTCCAAGTTAATGTGGAGAAGTTTATCGCCCATGATCTCGAAGTGATTTTGGGCGTGAAGTACGACGCTACCTTCGGGCCGGTTGTGCTCTGCGGCTTGGGCGGCATCTTTACCGAAGTGTTGAACGACTTCGCGCTACGCCTGGCGCCGCTCGCGCAAACCGACGCTGTGGAAATGCTGAGATCGTTGAAAGCGTATCCCGTTTTGCTAAAAACGCCGGCGAGTATCGAGATGCTCAACGACGCCCTGCTAAGCTTGTCCGATCTCGCCTTGGAACTGAACGGTAAGATTCAAGCTCTGGATATCAATCCGATCGCTTTGGGCGGCGCGGCTGACCGTGGCGCGATTGTGCTCGATGCCAAAGTTCATATTTCGTAACGAGGAAGGGCAAAAAATGAAGTTTTGGATTACCAAGCTGATCACTGTTGTCGTTGGTTCGTGCATAGGCGTCGCGACCGTGTGCGCTCAGAGCGATAGTGATTTCAAAGGCAAGACCGTTCGTCTCATTATCGGCACCAGCACGGGCGGCGGCGTCGACCTTTACGCCCGACTGGTGGCGCAGTTTCTTGGTAAGCACTTGCCCGGCGAGCCGGTGATCATCGCTCAAAACATGCCGGGTGCCAGTTCCGTGGTCGCGGCGAATTATCTTTACTCTGTCGCCAAACCCGATGGTTTGACGCTCGGCGCGCTCCAGGGAGGGGCGTTTTTCGATCAAGTGCTGGGCCACAACACGGTGAAGTTCGATTGGGCCAAGTTTACTTGGATCGGCTCGCCGGAACGGCTGGAAGCTCAGCTCTACATGCGCGCCGACAGCCCTTATAAGACTCTCGAAGATATCCGGCGCGCCGCGGAGCCGCCGCGCTGCGGCGGCGCCGGCACTGGAGCGACCGGTTACTTCGTGCCGAAAATCTTGGAAGAAACTCTCGGTCTCAAATTCAAGACCGTGACCGGTTATCAAAGCGGCGGCGAAATCGATCTAGCGGTAGAGCGCGGCGAGTTGCACTGCCGAGGTTACGATATTGGAAGTTTCGTTGGCCGCGAGCCGACACGCACTTGGTTCAAGAACGGTTTCGTCAAAAGCTTGATTCAAACTGGCCGGCGCCGCGACCCCCGGCTCGGTGACGTGCCGACCTTGTACGAGTTAATGGACAAGCAAAAGACGCCTGACTCACTGCGGCGCATGGCGACGGTCGTTTTGTCTTCCGGGGGCTTCGGGCGCCCCATGCTGGCGCCGCCAGGGATGTCAACAGATCTTGCGCGCACGATTCGCGAAGGCTACGCCAAGATGCTCAAAGATCCCGAATTTATCGCCGAGGTTAAAAAGCGCCGCTATGACCTGGAACCGGT
>DASSGE010000193.1:0-2411 GCA_035693605.1 Binatia bacterium | reverse complement strand
CGACCCGACGATCGTTGCCAAACTCTCGAGCATTCTAACGGTCAGGCAGTGAGGGAAACAGTCAGGACTGTAAAAGAAACAGTGAGGAGTGCTTCTGACTTCTGGCTCCTACTTGCCGCCAAACACTTTGGCGAGAAAACCTTCTTTTTCCAGCTCGGCTACATACTTATATAAGACGTAATCTTTCGCCTGAATATCTTTTGCTTCGGGGCGGTTTCTTTTCAAAATCTGCGCAGTGAATTCGACGCCTTCTAGCGTCGGGTACGGTTTGGTAGGAAACGTCTTACTGTAATAGCGATAAGTTTCCTCCATCTGGTCTTTTTGCTTTTCTGGGTCTAGGCGCAAATATTGCGCAATTGATTTTAACACTTGCGGCTTCTTCGCCGGATCCTTCCATAGACTCAGCCCCTCGATGAGCGCTCGTAAGGTGCGCAGAGTCGTATCGGGATTGCGATCGAGGTAATCCTTGGTCGCGACGATGAGTTGATGCGCGTAGGCGACGCCGCTATCGGAAAGATCGATCACTTCGTTGAAGCCCATCTGCCGGCCGGCGAGATTGAGCGGCGGACTGACGATGGCGCCGTCGACGACGCCGGCCTTGAGCGCTGCGAAGCGCTCGCTCTGACCGCCGCCTTGAAGTATGAACACGTCCTTGTCCGGCTTGAGTCCGTATTTTTCGACGGCGGCGCGCGCCGCCGTGTCGGACGATGAACCGAAACGGCTGATAACGATTTTCTTGCCGCGCAGGTCCGCCGGCGTTTTGATCTCCGGGCGCGAAAGTATCAGGAATGGAAAGGTGTTGATCATTCCGCCGACGAAATAAATATTCGCGCCGCGTAAATTTGCCGTCAATGTCGCGACGCCGTCCTGCGTGGCGAATTGAATGTCGCCGGCGATCAACGATTGCATCCCGACTGTCCCGCCGGGAAACGAGATGAGCTCCACGTTGATACCATGCTTTTGAAATAGCCCGGCTTGCTTTGTGACAAAATAGTGACTGTTGGTCCCCGCCGGGGCTTCGATGCCGATGCGCACCGTCGGCAGCGGCTTCTGCGCCCACGCCACCGGCTCGGACAAAAACATGGTCAAGCATCCTAGAAAGAGAAAAATTTTCATAATCACTCTCCTTGCCTCTGGCGCCGTTGTAGCGGTAAGCGGCGAGAGCTGTCAAGGAAAGAAGTATGTTGGGACGATGCGTGGCGGTTTGCGCGAAATCGATGCTTGATCGACGCTGTGGCTAACGCAGTCCCAGCTCTCTTTGCGCTTCTTCGAGAAACGACAGGTGCGCGACTTGATTGTGCGACACCTGTTTTTGCGATTTGTTGGCCTTGTGGGTCTGTTGAATCACGTTTTCGATGGCGCTGTCGCTCGCCGCGCCGTTGATGCTGAAGGTCTTGAGCATGACTTGATAGCTCTTCTCCGCGATATCCGGGTCAACTTTCCATTGACTGGCAATCATCTCGACTAGTTTGTTCTTTTCCTTGCGCAGAAACACCAGGCTTTTGACAAAGCCGCGCACCATGCGTTTCACTTGTCCCGGATTGCGCGCGATCTTGCTGTCCGAAGTCACCAAACCCGCTTGCAGCTGTTCTTTAATGACATCGCCGGCCCAGGCAATGACGCGGAACCCTTCCTTTTCCATAATGACATCATAGGGCGGCGTGAACAGCGCCGCCGCCACCGCGCCAGCGCGCAGCGCCGTTTGATTGTTGGCCTGGCTGCCCAATCCTTGGGTCACGATCTCACGGTCGGAAATGCCAAACGATCGGACGATCTCGCGCGCGACTAAATCGGTGGTACTGCCGATGGACGTAACTGCGATGCTTTTGCCTTTCAGATCAGCGCCGGTTTTGATTTCCGGCCGAACATTCAATGCCAAAGCCGGGCGAATCCCGCCGAAGGCAATGACCTTGACCGGCAGTCCGGTAGTGGCCGCCCGCATCATCGTGTCGGCCAAGGTCGCATAATCCAAATCGCCCTGTAACAAGGCCGGGCCAACCAGTCGTCCATTCATCAAGACGATCTGCACATCGAGCCCTTCCTCGCGAAATAGACCGAAGCGCACACCGGCATAGGATGGCAGCTGGCTCAACGCGGTAACTGGAATGGCAAGATTCACCCGTTCAAATTTTTCTTGGGCAAGGACCGAGCCAGTGAACAGGACAAGCGTTGCGACAAAGATTATCGACAATCGAATTACCGAGCGTATGGACATCAATTGATTTGCCTCGTTCAGACGTGGTCGATACTACCGGAAACGAAAACTTCCCGTCAATCCACGGCTCGGTAAAAACCTCGCCGAACGGCGCTACTGGCGGTTGAATAACCGGCGGCGGTTCAGCTATTGTCCAGCCGTTAGAGTTGAGAGGAGGCAACGCCATGCCCTATGCGAAAATCCGCGGCATCAATAT
>DASSGE010000192.1:0-7205 GCA_035693605.1 Binatia bacterium | reverse complement strand
CCGAGGAACCATTCCAGGCCATAGCGCGGCAGGTAATAAGCCTCCACCAGCCCGATAGTGAAGAGCGTCATGATAATGAAACTATGTCGGAGTAATTTCATGGTCGTCCTCCGCGCAGGAATCGTACCAGAGTCTAAAATTTGGGAAAATTGGTGCCGAACTGAAGTTTTGTAGAATTAACAACGAAGCCCCGGACTCGGCATTGTACGGAAAACGCTCGGCGGTGAATGTGATTGCCTGCGACAACCATAGGACATCCGAAGGAATTCTCCGACATGGGAAAGCGAACGATAAATCATCAGAATTCATCTATAAACGAATTCGGCTGAGCTACAAATCGCAGTTAAATTTATAACTTTACGCAAATTTCTGCTGCTTCGGTACGCGGGTGCTCCGGTTTTTTTGCCAGTGTAGTCGCCGTAGCGCCGATGCATTTCAGGTCCGGCCAGCCGCAGCGAGGTCAGCGATTTACTGCTGCGCAAGGTGACACTCAATAGTCTAGATTAATAATCGGCCGCCGCAGGTTTTCACCAGTAATGGACCGGATGGTTTCGCTGACAATTTCGCCATTATTGTCAAAACAACCGTGACAGATTTGGCTATTCTCAGTTCCAAATCCGACCTCAGTGGCACCAAGTATCAGCAGGTTTTCGCCGGGAGCGGCACCTTGGTCGGCAAAGCCGCCCGGCGCTTTTCCTTGCCAGAAGAAGCGCTGCCAGGGTTTGACTTCGGTTTCGACTTTGTCCCTATGCCAAAATTCATCGGTTGCACGATCGCCATCGAACACATTGACGAGACCGAGGATCGGCGTTTTGTGCCAACGCTCCAGGGCGCGGCTTACCAAATAGAGCAGTGATTTCCTGTAGGGTCCCACCTTATCGCTAAGCTCGCTGCGATCCGAGAGTACGTGAATGCGAAAGCTCGATCGCGGAAGATAATTCTCTTCAACGGCAGGTTTGAAGTGCTCCAGGGCGAATTTCAAATCACACGCCGGCGCGAACAATGTGCAACTGTGCACCGGCAGATTTCTCTGGCGCAATTCCGTCAGCAGCCGGCCACAGATGAAAGATCCCGCCGAGTGGCCGATCAAATGAATTTCCAAATTGTTGCCCGAGTGTTTTCGTAGCCGTGCCAGCTGCGTCGCGATCTCGTCGATGCCACGCCCCTGCTTACTGGATTGTGCGACGTTCTCTTTCATCTCCAACCACATACTCTTGCCTAAGACCGTGCGCACAAAGACTTCTAACGCGCGATCCGATGCTTCCTGGAATAAGTCGCCAAGGCCACGGCTCGGCGCAACCCTGCCGCCAAACAATTTGTCAACCCCGTCGGCGAGCATGTTGGCGAAAACCTCTTGCCATCCGCTCTTCCAGGTCGTGAAGAGGGGATAGACGCCATTGTCGCTAAAGCACGGACCGAGAAGACGAATGCGTTCGATAGACGACTTCTCGGCATTGAGACCGCCATGAGCATAGACGGCGATCCGGCGCGTGCCGTTGCCGCAGTGTTTCTGAAACCAATTACGTGGCTGCTCGTACGTGGTCCAGGCAACGTTGTCTTTTTCGTCTTCGACTTGAGGTAAGCGATTGATGATGTGGCCATCGTTGCCGGTGACGACAGTGTGCCAGTAGGCGTTTTGTTCGGACCACGTGTTTATTGATTCTATAGATTGGGCCTGCGCCGATCGGATCATACCGGACTGGGCGATATTACCGGCGATTCCGTCACTATGTTTGACGAAATATTGGCGCTGTTGAAGTCTCTGCACCGGCGCACCGAGGCCGACAACCCAAGCGTCGGTGCCATTGACCACCCAATCTTCATACGGCAACACGGCAAACCCGCGGGCAGCCCATTTTTCGCCCCAAGAGTTTTGCACGATGAAGCCGGTCTCGTTGTACCCCACTAGGGCGAACGCATGGCCGCCGTAACCTTGTGCAGAGGCTTCGACTACCGGCAAGGTCTTGTGCTTGATGATGCCTTTGTACGTTTTGACTTCCCAGCCGGCGTGAACGTTTGCCGAAACGTAAACTGCGCCGGTGTCGAAAATCGCTGCTTGCAGGTCGACCACCGAATCCCTTTCGACGCGGTAGTAGACACCGAGAGGACGGTATAGAGCATCGGTATCCCAACCCTTGAGCGGCCGGACGAACTGCTCGTCCTTGTAGGGCCACAGTGAGTTACGGCAGACGCCATGGCGGTGCCACCCCTTGAGGGCGCCGCGACAACTCGAACCCTGGTAATCTTCGCCCGGCCATTCGTCATAGAACTTGGCCAGGTGGAACAGCATGCGCGGGCTGACTCGGTCGGCTTTTTTCATCCTGTGTTTTGATCGGCGCCATAGCAAAAAATTGATCACCCCGGCCAAGCCGAATCCGGTGCAGGCCCCTTCGGATTTCTGATCAAGGATGAGGCCGGAAGCGATGTAATTTGACAGTAGCGCGGCAACATCTTTTTCGAAGGGATAAATCGGCGGCAGCGATACGACCGACGGACGATACGGCAAATCACGAATATCCAAGCGATCAGGGCGGGCATCGAGAGTGACTTTGTTGCCGGCGATTTCCAAGGTTCGTTTAGGCATGAGTTGTCCTTCCGCACAGATGGAGATGCTCTGGGGATCGCTGGTCGGGCTAGGGAATCAATGCATCGCCGATGCGGAACGCATCGATGAAGCGATCCAAGCCGTGGCTGCCGCCGTTGACCAGCCGGCGCGCCGTGCGCAGATCGTCGACGATCAAGGACTCCTTGATAACGCGTTCTTTGTCCTTGAGAAATGCCGCCAGCAACTTGCCTGCGATCGATGGATCATTGGCGAGCTCTGGTTCAGACGCGAGTTTAGTACCCATGGCCAAAGCGGTGCCGTATTTCTCGAAATTAAAACGGCCGGTCAGTTGGATATAGCCGCGACCGCAATATTTGGCGCCTTCACCCTTGCCGTGATTTCCTAGGTCGGCGCGAAAATCGTAGAGATCGAATGGGTGACCGCCGGGCGAAGTGTTGAACTTTGAAAGTCCCTCTTTGATCGGTTGAAAACATTCGGTCTCGGCTCGGATCGTCGCGAGCGCCATCAGGACCATCGGTTTGTCGACCAAAGCCTTTTCGACCAATCCTTGCAAAACAAATGGCAGGTTGTCGCGAATATTATCCACCGGCGTGACCGGAAACATCTTCGACACGGTGGTCACCGTGAGGCCAGGGATGACCGACGGTAAGTTATCGCTTGCGACCAGTCCGAGCGCCTTCAGCGTACGCGGGCCGGCGATGCCGTCAGCGAGCAGGCCGGCGCATTTCTGAAAGCCGATCAACGCCGCTTTGGTTGCCGGGCCAAAATCGCCATCGATGCGACCCGGATTAAAGCCGATTTTTTTCAGTTTTGCTTGCAGCTTGGCCACGGCCCGACCGGCGGAACCTTCCTTGAGAAAAAGTGTAGCTCCGCGCGCTCTCTGCAAACGTGAATTCGATTTTGCCATGGTTGTCCTTCCCCGTTCGTTATCGAGAGAGCGTTGCTTCTGCTCTCTCGTTGGGTGTAGCGATGCAGCGTGATGAATTGCCAAGACAGATCACTCGGCGTCGGGCATTTAGCACCAGCAAAGTTTCTCCCTGTTAGACAAAAACCTTCCAGGTCTTCATGCTCTTGGTGCCGTACAAGTTCGGCGTCTGCGGATATTGTTGTGATGGCAGCACTTTGCGGATTAAATTATACCAGCGCTGATAGCTGGCAGCGGCCGGCAGCTTGGCAAGCTCACGCAGTGCAACAAAGCTAAAAGCGCCATTGGGTCGGCCCTCGAAGGACGCGTCATAGCTATATTCACTATCTTGACAGCCCGCCATCAACAGCGCGGCGTGGCGTCCCGGCGGGTTGGAGCGGCGAATTGCGCGGCTGGAGCCTAGCTTGGCTAATTCCCGTTTGGATAAGAAAACTGCGGGCGGTAGGAAGCGCACCTTACGCTGCGGTGCATTTCTACCTTTGATTGTTGGCGGGGTCGTGATGGGGGCAAATCTGGCATTGCTTCCCGAATGGCAGGAGTCGGAAATCACTAGCAGCTTTACGCCCGCTTTCTTGGCGCTGTAGATGTCAGAGAGTTCGTCGTCGGTGATCGGTCCTTTAGAATTGATGTCATAAGGACACAGGCATTCGTCTTTGCCGTCCGGCTCATCACCACTGTCATCCGGCACATAGGACCCGTGTCCTGAATACTGGATGACGACCAAATCGCCGGTGTTGGCTTTGGCGATCACCGCCGTGATCGCCGCGCGCATATTCTTGCCGGTAGCCTGCTTGTCGAGCATCTTGGTTGTGGTCAAGCCGCGCTTCGATAGAGCCGAGGCCCAGTCATTGGCGTCATTGACGCAGCCAGAAAGGTCGCTGCCGGTGCCGGGATAATCATTGATACCGATACAGAGGGCGTACTTTGCCATGTGAAAATCTCCCTTGTTGGCTGGATTCGAAATCGCATTGTATCGCAAATTTTGAAAAATAGGTTGTGAAGATTTTGCGCGAGACTCATTCCTCACGTGTAGGTAATACAGATCAAGTGTGACCGATCCAGCATGAATGCGATTTTATGCGCGTTGCTGTCGCCTTGGCCGCCGCCCCAAACCATGTCACTTTTTTGGCCGGCCATAGTTCGGCTAAAGTAAGCCTCCGGACGTTTTTGCATGAGGGAACTTCTCGTCATCGGCGCCCTGCTCATGGGGGCATATCTCTGGATGGGTCGCGAGATTGTTCGGCCCGCCGGGGTGCTCGTCGCCGAGGAACCGGTGCAGCGGCAGGTCTACGCAGCATCGGTTCGTGAGAAAGATGGCTACCAAATTGCGCTCCTTGCAAGCTTCGACATCCGAGCGCGGGTGATCGCAGCCGCAAGATACCGCTTCGATCGCGGGGCGGCGTTATCCCCGGTGGATCTTGCTTTGGGTTGGGGCGCGATGTCCGATAGCGCGGTCTTGAAGCAAATAAGCATCTCGCAGAGCGGGCGCTTTTATAGCTGGTGGGCCAAGGATTATCCGGTGTTGCGCAACATCGTCGAAACTCACAGCGCAAACATGCACATGATTCCCGCCAATGATGACATTGAACGCCGGCTAAAGTCGGTTCGTGCCGGCAATCTAGTTCATATCAAAGGTTACTTGGTCGATGTCAGCAACAAAGACGGCTTCCGCTGGAAAAGTTCCTTGACGCGCAGCGACACCGGCGCTGGCGCGTGCGAATTGATTTTGGTCGAGTCATTGGAGACGTGGTAAGGCTGGTCCTATGGCAATACGTCTAGACATTGTGATGCGCTTGGAGTAAATCGCCCATAGCAATCCAATCAACGGGAGAGGAAATGAGAAAGATCACGGTCGGGTTTTTGGGACTGGTGTGGGTGACTGGTTTGCTGACGCGGTTGCCAGTCACATTGGCGGCGGAGTCGGCGCTGAAGCTCGTTGACGTTTCGCTCCCGGCAGTGTCGTTACTGCAGTCACCGCTGTTTGCTGCCATCGAAAGCGGCGCGTTCAAGAAGTACGGCATGGAGGTGCGTTATATCGTTACGGGAGCTCGGAGTATCCAAGCTTTGATCGGGGGGTCGGTCAATTTCGCCCAAGGCGTTTCGAGCCGAACTGTGCCTTCGGCGGTGCTGGCCGGATTTGATGCGGTGTTGATCGCCAACTTCAGCGACAAGTTTCTGTTCACGATGCATAGCGCGCCCGAAATCACCTCGCTGCAAGATCTCCGGGGCAAGATTGTCGGCGTTTCCGGGCTTGGTGGCAGCACCGATTTTGCGACCCGGGTGGCACTGCGCGAAGCCGGACTGGTTCCCGACAAGGACGTCATGATTCGCAGCGTCGGCGGTGTTCCAGAAACTGTGGCGGCGCTGCGCGCCAGATTGGTCCACGCCGGCACATTATCGCCGCCGTCATCGTTTGTGGCGCAGAAGGCGGGTTTCAAGATGCTCTTCGACATGACCAGCTTGGGAGTCGACTATGTCTCCTCGGGTCTCGGGGTCAAAAAGACCTGGCTTGTCGCCAATCGGGTGGAAGCAAAACAGTTCGTCATGGCGATGATCGAGGGAACCAAAGCTCTCACCACCGATGAAGAATTTGCCATGCGCGTGTTAACTAAGCACACGAGAATTGCCGATCGCGAGGTTTTGAAACAGAGCTACCATTATATCAAACCCTACTTCCTCAAGGCGCCCTATCCGTCGACGCGGGCGATCAAGGATACGCTCGATGCGCTCGCCAAGGATTTGCCCAAGGCGAAGGATGCCGACCCGCGCGACTTCGTCGATCTGTCGATCGTCAAGGAAATCGAAGCGAGCGGTTTCATCGCCAGCGTCTATGGCAAGTAAGATGACTTACCGGTTTATTTCCGCCGACGATCACATCGATCTGCGTTGGTTGCCAAGGGATTTATGGAGCGAACGCTTGCCGGCGCGCTTGCGCGAGCGTGGACCGCGGGTGATCGAAAATGACAACGGCGCGTTTTGGAGTTGGGAAGACCAGACGTTTAGCCCCCATGGTTATTACACCGCAGCGCAAGGCAGCGGCGCCATGTGGGCGATCGAGCGCGGTGGCGTCATGCGCCCCGGCGAACTGCGTCCGACTACCGCGAATTTGCGCTTGAGCGATATGGACCGCGACGGCGCCGAGGTCTCGATCATGTATGGTCCTACGGATCCGATGGTGATCGCCGACCCGGAGCTGCGCCGATTGTGTTACCAAGCTTATAATGATTGGTTGCGGGAGTTTTGCGCGGCGCAGCCGGAGCGGTTGATCGGTGTACCACAGTTATCGATGGAAGATCCGTTGGCGGCGCGCGACGAGCTGGAGCGTCTGGCCAGACGCGGCGACCTGCACCATGCTAACATTCTCGCGTCGCGCGCCCGTCCGCCGGTATACGACGATGCCTGGGAGCCGTTCTGGGCGCTGGCCGAAGAGGTCGCCATTCCAATCGGCTTTCATTTGGCGGTATTGGTCAAAAAGACCCGGCTCGATGATACCCAGCGCGGCGCAGTGAATCTTGTCGTCACGGTCGCCTCGCAATACGCTCAAGAACCACCCGGCATCCAATTACTCGAACCGATCACCGGATTGATATTCAACGGCGTTCTCGACCGACACCCGATGGTGAAAATCGTGTTGGCCGAAGCCGGACTCGCGTGGGTGCCGAGCATGATTCAGGGTCTCGATATCTGGTATCAGCGCAGCCGCGACGGCCGGCG
>DASSGE010000191.1:0-2333 GCA_035693605.1 Binatia bacterium | reverse complement strand
CAGAAGTTCAAGGATCAGAAAGAGAAATCCGAAAAGTATCCGATTGAACCCTTGAACCTTTGAACTCTTGAACCCATGATTGCGTTGGTGGGCCATGTCCAGTTTTTCTCTTTCAAATTTATTTCGCCAATAACTTTTTCAACCACTCGACCACTTCCGGCGGCTGGTCTATGACTTCCTTAGCCAGCGCCTGCAAATCTTCGCCACTGGTGGGGCGAATCTCCCATCCGGCTTTTTTAGCTTCCGCCAAGAAGTCTGGATCTTTCATGGTCTTGCCGAAGGCCTCGCGCAGTAACGCCACGCGTTCTGCGGGGATTCCGGGCGTCGCGATAATTGGCCAGGCGCCGAAACCGCCAACGCCGAGGTAGACAAGCACTTGGCGTCGTTTCACTTCCGGGGTCTTGTACTGTTCCATGAGCTCGAACAAAGTCGGCACATCGGGAATTTTCGGATTTCGCTGCCGCGAGGTTTGCAACAGCACACGCACGACCCCGGTTTTGTACCATGTAACAAACGGCTCGCGGGCGAAGAATGCCGCTACCGTAATGGCGCGGCACACCGCTTCGCCGCGCTCGATGGCCAAATCCATTTCGGCGCCGCCGGGGTAGCCGGTGATCAGATTGAACTTCAAGCCGATCATCTCGTCGAACAGCTTCGGCACGTCGTGGCCGCTGGTGCCGACGCCTGTAGCGGTGCACTTCGGCGGCTCCTTGGCCTTGCGGATGTCATCGAGAGTTTTGTAGGGCGAGTCCGAGCGCATGAATAACAAATGGCCGTTGCGCTCGGGCGAACCGATAAAGTTAAATTTGGGCCAGTCGAACTTGACCTCTTTCCTGCCAACCAGTTGGGCGTAATAAAGCGCCGGGGACGGGGAGCCAAGCGTCAGCCCGTCCGGCTTGGCGACATTGTAGACATGATTTGCCGCGATCATGCCGCCGGCGCCGGGCATGTTTTGCACCACAATGTTCGGGAAGCCGGGGATGTGTTTGCCCATATGGCGCGAGTAAGCGCGGGCGAAGATGTCATGGGTATCGCCGGGCAGATTGCCGACGACGATACGGACGGTTTTACCTTGATAGAAGGGCGTCTGCTGCGCAGACGCTGGTTCAAGGTGCAAGGGGCTCAAGAGTTCAAGGGTCAGAAAAAGAAATCCAATCAGAGTCCGATTGAACCCTTGAACTTTTGAACCGTTGCACGAGTGTCTCGTCGCACGAATCATCAAAGCCCTCCTCACTCGTAGTGGCATTACATGCCCAGGATTTTTTTCATTCTGTCGATTACATCGGGCGGTGTCGCCATCGCCTCCTTAGCCAGCGATTCGATTTCTTCCGAAGTCGACGGATCGATTTCCAGTTTGCGCTTTTCTGCCTCGGCTAAGAAGGCCGGGTCGTTGACCACTTTATTGAAAGCATCGCGGAGAATTTTCAAACGCTCTGCGGGCACCCCCGGCGGGGCGACGATCGGCCGCCCTAAATCGCTGGCGATTAGGATCACCTTGGCGAGCTTGCGCACGGATTCCGGCGTCTTGTAGCGGTCCATTATCTCATACATGGTCGGCACGTCTTTCAGGCGCGGGTCGCGCTTGGTGCCGGTTTGATAGAGCACGCGGACGAAGTTTTTCTTGCGCCAGGTGAAAAACGGCTCGCGGCTATGGAACGTCGTGATCGTGAACGAGCGGCACACCAACTCGCCGCGCTCGACCGCGAGTTCGATATCCTGACCGCCCGGATAGCCGGCGACCATTTCGATCTTCGCGCCGATCGCTTCTTCCATCAGTTTGGGAATGTAGTAGCCGGTGGAGTTGACGCCGCTGGAACCGCATTTCGGCGGTTGCGCGGCGGTGCGCAGGTCGTCGATAGTTTTGAACGGAGTATCGGCGCGCATGTACATCATGTGGTTGGAACTCACCGGACTGCCAATCCAGGAAAACTTATTCCAGTCGTATTTTACTTCCGGTCGTTTCACCAGTTGGTCGAAGTAAAGCGCCGGATAGATCGCGCCGAGGGTCAAGCCGTCCGGCTTGGCGACGCTGTAGACTTGGTTTGCCGCGATCAGCGACGCCGCTCCGGCGACGTTTTGAATGATAATATTAGGATTACCCGGAATGAATTTCGGCAGATAGTCAGCCAGCAAGCGCGGATAAAGATCATAAGCGTCGCCCGCCTTGCTGCCGACGATCCACGTGATGGTTTTGCCTTGATAGAAAGGCGGCGTCTGCGCCGCCGCTGGTTCAAGGTTCAAAGGGTTCAAAAGTTCAAGGGTCAGAAAAAGAAAACCGAGAAGAATCCGATTGAACCCTTGAACTTTTGAACTCTTGAACAAATCTTTTATTC
>DASSGE010000190.1:0-5591 GCA_035693605.1 Binatia bacterium | reverse complement strand
AACAAAGCATTGCTGAGTTATTTCAGGGGCGTTCGGTCCCTCCCCAGGTGGCCGCCATCCGCGGCCACAACACCTTCTGCCCGATCACCGGTCGGAAATTTCGCTTGGAAAATGATAGTGAAGTTTTTCTCGTGCCACCGGAGCATTTCCGGCGCGAATTCCTGTGACGTGGATCATCAGCCGGCGCCGCGTCGAGGCAAGCCGCTAGAAATAATCTTTTTTCTTAAAGTAAAACCACAAACCCAGCGACACTAGAGCCATAAAGGCGATCGCCGCGAAATAGCCATAGCGCCACTCCAGTTCGGGCATGAATTTGAAATTCATGCCGTAAATGCCGGCGATGGCGGTGATCACGACAAAGATCGTACCCCAGGCGGTGAGCCGCTTCATCGTGACATTGAGCTGATTCGAGGTCGAGGCGAGATGGACCTCAAGTGCGCTCGAGAGAATATCTCTGAGGCTGTCGAGTTCCTCGGTAATGCGCAGCAGATGATCGTAAACGTCGCGGAAGTAAACTAGATTTTCCGGGCGCACGAACGGGAATTCGTGACGCGTCAGTTGGTTGAACACTTCGCGCTGCGGCCCGACGGCGCGCCGGACATGGACCAATGAACGTTTAAACGTCAAAAGCCGATTCATATCCGTGACCTTTGACCGTGCCAGCAGCCGCTCTTCGAGCGAATCGATCTCGTCCTCGATTTCGTCGAGCACCGGGAAATAACTGTCGACGACCAAATCCACCAGCGTATAAAGCAGAAAGTCGGTGCCTCTGCCGAGTCCGTCGGCGAGTCGCTCGTGGATCTGCGATTTCTCAACCAGACCGGGCATCGGCCCGTAGTGAACGGAAACGATCCAGTGACGGCCGAGCAGCAGGTCGAGCTCGGAAGGTTCGATTTTCCACTTGTTGCTACGCTTCAAAGGATGAATCGCCAAATAAACGTATTCTTCGAACGATTCGATTTTGGGCCGCTGGTTCTGATTGACGACATCCTCGATGGTCAGGTGGTGTATCCGCAAAGTGTCCTGGAGAAAGCGCATCTCCTCTTCGGTGGGCGTATCGAAATGGAACCAGAGATTGGTATTGCCGCCCTGCAAAAGCTCCGCCACCGCCTGGCGGCTGACTTCCTCGAGACCGTTTCCGGCGGCACGGCGAATGGTAAGCATGTGCGATCGTGCCGGCTCAGTCCCACTCGGGCGTCAAGATATTTTCCAGCAGCTTGAAATCGAGAGGCTTGGTCAGATGATGATCAAAACCCGCCAGGCGCGACTCTTCGCGGTCCTCTTCTCGGCCCCAGCCGGTCTGGGCGATCAAAACGACATCTTTAAATTCGTCCAATTTGCGAATACGCCGTGCCAGCTCGAAGCCGTCTACTCCCGGTAAACCAATATCGATCAAGGCGAACTCCGGGACAAAGTCTTTGAGGACTTCCAGAGCGCTCGCGGCGTCATTAGCCGTCTCTACGACGCAGCCGAGAATGTTTAACAGCATGGCGATACTGGCAACCTGATTTGGATTGTCGTCGACAACCAGAACCCGCCTCGATAACCGCTTCGCTTGCGCTTTGGCCCGGTTGATCGTTTTATCCAAATCGAACTCGCGCTGAACTTTTTGCCGAAGCAGCGGCAACCGGACGATAAATTCACTTCCCTTGCCCGGACCTTCGCTGCTGGCCTGAATGCTGCCGCCGTGAAGCTCGACGATGCTGCGCGCCAGGGTCAGTCCGATGCCCAGGCCGCCGTAGCGGCGCTCTGTGCCGGCGTCGGCCTGAAAAAACATTTCGAATAGATGCGCCAGTAAATCCGCTTCGATTCCGATGCCGGCGTCTTTGATCGAAACCAGCGCTTCCCGTGCGCCGTCCATGCCGGATTCGCTGGAGACGGTGGCAGACAGATGGATTTGCCCGTTGGGCTCCGTGTACTTGGCTGCGTTGTTCAATAAATTAGCGAACAGTTGCGTCAGACGCACCGGATCGCCATCGAGAAGCAAGCTCTGCGTCGGCAGGTCGACCGTGAGGCTATGCTGGCCGGCTTCGATCAGCGGTCGCGCGGTTTCGAGCGCGTCGTGAATCACCGCGCGCAAATCGGTTCGCTGCTTGCGCAATTCCAACTTGCCGCGGGTAATCCGGCTGAGGTCGAGGAGATCTTCCATGAGCCGGGCCATATAGCCGACTTGTTGGTCGATTAAATTGCGGCTCCAATCGAGCATCGGCGTGGCTGGGGCGATTGTTTTCAAGATCTCCACGGCATTGCGGATCGGCGCCAACGGGTTGCGCAACTCATGGGACAATGTCGCGAGGAACTCGTCTTTACGCCGATCGAGGTCCTGCAAAGCCTGCTGCGTCTCGTAGATCTCGGTAATATCCGGCGAGCTGCCGATGAATCCGACCATATTGCCGGCATCATCGAAAATCGGATTGCCGCGCGATTCGAACCAACGCCACTGCCCATCAAAACGGCGTACGCGCACGCGCTGGTGAAAGGTTTGGCGCTGGCGCAGAGCTGTCTGGAAGGCGGCGGCATAGCCATCGCGCTCGTCGGGATGAATGCTGCTCGCCCAATCAAAGTCGGCGATGTCGCTCGGCGCAATCGCGAAATATTCCAAATAGGTGCGGTTCAAAAACGTCGTCCGGCCGGCAGCGTCGGTCACCCAGATCATGATCGGCGAGCTGTCCGCCATGGTGCGAAAACGCTCCTCCGCTTCCCGGCGCACCCGGGCAATATCCAAAAGCGCTTTCACGCGCGCGATCAGCTCGCGCGCGCCGAAGGGTTTGACCACGTAATCGTCCGCCCCCGCATTCATGCCTTCGATGTAGGCTTCTTCACCGGCGCGCGCCGAAAGCAAGATCACCGGAATCGTGCTCATCCGTTTATCGGCGCGAAGCTGACGCAACAACTCGAAGCCGTCAAGGTCCGGCATCATGACGTCGCTCAGCACCAGGTCCGGTTGCTGCGAGCGAACCACTTCCAGCGCTCTGGCGCCGTTCTCGACGACGGTAACATTCCAGTGCCGTTCGAGTAACCGCTGCAGGTACTTGCGCATTTCCAGGTTGTCATCGGCGATCAAGATGCGCTCCGAGCCGGCGGCAACGGATCGCGGCGCGTCGGTCACCGACAGGGACATCGCCGATATCGACAACGGTTCAGCGGGATCGCTATCGGGAAGCCAGCGCAGCGCCTCCTCGACAAAGGGGGCTGCGCCGAGGGCCGTCGAACTCAGAGTGCGCGCTGCGCTCAATCGTTCTTTCGGCAAGTGTGCAAACCCTTTGGGGATGAAGATCGTAAAGGTCGTGCCCATGCCGACGGCGCTCTCCACTTGCATCGTGCCGCCGTGCAATTTGATCAGCTCCTGGATCAGCGCCAGTCCAATTCCCGAGCCTTCTTGGGTGCGACCGCGGCTGCCGGGTACGCGGTGAAAGCGGTCTGACAAATGCGGCAATTGATCTTCGGGTATGCCGACGCCGGAGTCGCGCACGGCGAGGGCAACGCGGTCGCCGGCAGACTTGAGCGACACTTCGATGAAGCCTTTGAAGGTGAACTTCAAGGCGTTGGAGAGCAGGTTTAAGACGATCTTCTCCCACATGTCGCGATCGATGTAGACGGGCTCTTCGAGGGAAGGGCAATTGACGATATATAGCAGTTCCGCCCGGTGCACGGCCGAGTGGAACGTACTGGCAAGCTCGCGTGTCAGCAGGCCGATATCGACAGCCTCGTAGACCGCTTCAACGCGCCCCGCCTCGATCCTGGCGTAATCGAGCAGAGTGTTGACGAGCTTTTGCAAGCGGATGGCGTTGTAGCGCAACGTCAGCAAATGCGCTCGCTGCACGTCATTGGTATCGCCCAAATTCCCTGACAGCATTTCTTCAGTCGGACCAAGTATGAGTGTCAGCGGTGTGCGGAATTCGTGACTGACATTGCTGAAGAAAACGGTTTTGGCCCGATCAATCTCGGCCAAAGCTTCAGCGCGTTTGCGCGCTTCGTCGTAAGCACGGGCATTGACGATGGCGGTAGCGATATGGCCGGCTGTCAATTCGAGAAAGCCGCGGTAGTCGTCGTCCAGCAGTAGGCGCGGGTTGATTCCGGCGATGAGAAAGCCGGCTGGCCGTGTCTGCCCGGGAGATGCCATCGGTAGCACAACCGCCTGGCGCGCGGGCTCCGGCCAGGCGCCGCCTGGCAGCTGCACGCCTGGGCCAAAGATAGATTCAAAGTTGTCCACCACCAAGGTTTCGCCGGAGTCGATAACCCGATTGAACTGCCACAGATCATCGCCGTCACTGTCGAGTTCTATCGCTGCCGGGCCCGCCGGAGTGTCCGCTATGGTAGTGCCGCTGCGCAGCGCCATGGCACTGCTGGCATCGAGCAGATAAAGCATCGCGAACGGCAGGTCGTAGGGATTATCGCGCATGGTCGCCGCCGCGATAGCGCATGCCTCTTCGGCACTCTTGGCGCGCGTCCCCTGCTCGGCCAGGGCACGCAGCGTGCGCAGCCGGCGCTCGCCCAGGATGCGCTTGGTGTCTTCGGTGCAGGCGCAAAAGACGCCGCCGACACTGCCATCGTCGTTGATCGCCGGGCTGTAGGAAAAAGTGAAATACGTTTCTTCGGTATAGCCGTAGCGCTCCATCACCAGTAAGATCGAGTCGTTCCAGGTTGCCCGGCCCTCGCGCATGACGATCTCGGCCTGGGCTCCCACCACGTCCCAGATTTCCGCCCAGATTCCCGAAGCCGCTCGGCCTAAGGCATCCGGGTGGCGCGCGCCGAGCACCGGGATGTAAGCGTCGTTGTAAAAATTGATCAGCTCGCGTCCCCACCAGACGAACATTGGATAACGCGAATTGAGCATGAGGAAAATGACGGTCTTGAGACTGCGCGGCCATCGTTCGACCGGACCAAGCGGCGTGCTTGACCAATCCTTTGATCGAATCAGCGCCCCCATCTGTCCACCGCCGGACAAGAAATCGTAGTCGGCATTTGTCATCGAATTCTTCGCCATGCACGTTCTCCTAAGCATGGCCGAGTCGCGAGTATTGATACGGGCGGCGCGCGACAGACTCTGATTGCCTGATCGATACCCTCGCTGGCGCCGTCAAAGGATACGCCCGCGAAATCGATAGGGCTGCCCCATCGGCGCGGCCGCGAGGAAAATCAACGCTCCTGAGGTCGGGGCAATTTTTATTAGGTCTCATGAAATTGATTATATTCGAGCCAATACCATTTGAAGGCTTTAGCCAGTTCCTCCAGCTGTTCGGGCGTCGGAGGCTTGACCAGATAAGAGTTGGCACCGAGGGAGTAGCAGCGGCTGAGATCGCTCGCTTCGTTGGACGACGTCAGCACGATCACCACCAACGACTCCAGCTGTTTTTGCCGGCGAATCCATGCAAGCACGTCGTGCCCCGACATAAACGGCAGTTTTAGATCGAGAAAAACCACGCCCGGTAGCGGATACTCGTCACGGTCGGCGAATTCGCCCGTGCCGCCGAGGTAATCGACGGCTTGCTGGCCATCCTCGACGACGAAAAGCGGATTCGTCACGCACGCTCCCTTGAGCGCGCGCTGCATGAGAAAGACGTCGTCCTCGTTATCCTCGACGAGCAGCA
>DASSGE010000189.1:0-3006 GCA_035693605.1 Binatia bacterium | reverse complement strand
GCCCGCGCCGTCCCCTCCGGCTGGCTTCGATCTTCATTTCCGCACTACCACCAGTGCGGTACCAGCCAGAATCAATACACAGCCAGCGACCATAACTACGGTGATTTTTTCACTAATGAACAGGCCTGCCCAGATCATCGTGAAAGCCGGCATCAAAAAGGTCACTGTCAATGCCTTCGTTGGGCCAATATCGGCGATTAGGCGGAAATACAACAAAAACGCCACGCCACTGCTCAATAACGCGAATAGGATCATGCTTACTGCAACGAAAAGCGTTACCGGTCCGGGCGGCGGCATCACGAGCGCGAGTGGCAGCAGTAACAGCCCGGCCATTAATTGGCTGCCGGCGGCAATTGCGCGCGAATTCGCCGCAGCGGCAAATCTCTTGGCATACACACTGACAAATCCATAGCTTGCTGCCGCCAGCAGACAAGCGGCCATCGCCCACTGGCTTGAACTTCCCCCTGCATCTGGCGCGACGCCTGTGACCAGACCCACACCAGCGATACCCAAGAGAAAACCCAAGCTCTTCAACGCGGTAAATTTCTCACCGAGCCATATACCCGCGAAAAGCGCTCCGAAGAAGGGCGAGGTCGCATTAAGAATCGCCGAGTAGGAAGCCGGGATATGTAGCGCCGCAAAAGCGAAAAGAAAAAACGGCAGCGCCGCATTGAATGTGCCGATGACCAGATACTGCTGCCAGAATCGCCGCCAATTGACATCGATATCGACGTGCCGGAGGTAAATCGTCAAGGCAACCCAAGCGATCAGTACGCGCAGATCAGCGGTGACGATTGGCCCGAACGCCGGTGCCACCACTCGCAAGAAAACAAACGATCCGCCCCAGATCGCCGCGAGCAGCAGCAATCGAAGGATATCGCTAGCGCCCATGAGGTCCGCGGAGTCTTACCAGGAAAGATTCGGTCTACTTTGGGGTATTAATCAGCGGTCGTGAATCCCGCCCGTGAACGAATTCTTTCAACCCCAAACCTGCCGTGCGGCTTCGAGCATGACGTCGAGCTTGCGAAACTGCTCATCTTCGGTCAACAGATTACCGCGTATGCTCGAGGCAAAACCACACTGCGGGCTCAACGCTAACTGATCCAGCGGCAGGAAGCGCGCTGCGTCATCGATCCGGCGGCGCAGCTCGTCGATCGTCTCGACTCTGCCCAGCTTGGTGGTAATCAAACCCAACACGGCGATCTTTCCCTTGGGAACGAAGCGCAGCGGCTCGAAACCGCCGGCGCGTTCGGTGTCATATTCTAAAAGCAATCGTTGATGCGTCAGTCCGTTAAACAACTTTTCGGCGATGGCATCGTATTTTCCCTCACGATGCCACATGCTTTGGCGATTGCCGCGGCAAATGTGAATCCCGAAAGTCACACCAGGGAAATGCGCGATGACGTCATTGTCGGCGCGAATCGAGCGCTCCATGGTTGCCGTCGGCTCCTCACCTCGGGCATGCATCGCGGCAATGGAATCGGCATCGATATACGCCGTATAACCAGGTCCGTCGATGCCGACGTAGCGGCAGCCGGCTTGGGTGAGTTCGCTCAGCATTTGCCGCTCGACTTTGACGACATCCTGCAAAAATTCGTTCGTCGAAGGATAGACCGTCTTCGACGATTCACTGTCGTAGCACTGCTGAATTCGATCCGGGCCGATCAGCGTCACTTTCACCGGCCTGTCGGTTAAACTTTGCGCAAAGCGAAAATCGTCGACTAGCGTGTTGCGAATTAGTTTGAGCGGGGCCGTCACGCGCTTACGATTGAGCAGAATCGGATCCTGTCCCTTATGCGTGCCTTCTTTACCGTCATCCCTCCGCGCGAGTATCTCGTGATACGTCCGCGCCCCCGCTTGCCATTCTTCGACGCCGGCCACCACCGCAAATGACTCCATGAAACTGGTGCGGCGAAACTCGCCGTCGACGACGATGGGCAGGTTATGGGTCACTTGCTTGGCGACGACCTCGCGAATCGCTGCATCCTGCACGCTCTTTAGTTCCGCCTCGCTGAGCTTACCCTGGCCGTAGTCGGCAAATGCCTGCTTCAGTTGCTGCGGACGCAATAAGCTGCCGACCAAATCGACTCGCATCGTATTTATGTCCGTCGCCATTCGTCTCTGCCTTCCGTTGGGTTGTCGCGCCAATCATCCCAATTCTTTGATCGCCTGGCGCAATAAACTTTGATCGATGTAGCGAAGCGGGTCGGGCGGAGCCTCTTTAGTCTGATCGCCGTAAATTTGCATGGCGAACTTGAGCCCGCCGATATTGATCTGCGCATTCGGATGCCAGATGCGATTGGCGGTGTGTAGTACTCCCAACCGCGCTTGGCTAATTCAGGGCTCAACGCAATCTCCTTCGCCAAGAACTCGATAGCCGCTTCCTTGTGGGCATATATCCAGCGTCAACTTCCTCGTTGGACCAACATAAGTTAGAAACGCTAGACGGGTCAAGGCAAGATTAATCATCGGCATCTTTGCCGATGAAACTTGACAGCAACGTCGCGATCATGATCTATCGAAAACCGATCGCAAGTTGTTCCGGAGCAACGATGAAACCTAGCGGAAAACTGTTCTTGCTTGGCGTGGTTCTGTTCAGCGTATCGGCGATCAGCAGTCGCGCCAACGGCCAGGCAGCCAAGCTGCGGGCCGCCTACACCGCCTTCGCTGGCACATTTACCGTCCTCTGGGTCGGCAAAGATGCTGGACTGTACCAGAAATTCGGTGCCGACATGGAGCTGCTCTACATCGGTTCGAGCACCAAATCTGTACAGGCGCTGCTCGGCGGCGATATCGACATCATGTACTCGGCCGCCGGTGCCGTCGTCGATGCCAATCTTGCCGGCGCCGAACTGACGATGATCGGTTGCCAGTACGATAAAGGGCAAACATCTTTTTTTACTACACCCCCTTTCGGCAGCATCGGCGATTTGAAAGGCAAAGCCGTGGGCGTTACCCGTTTCGGGTCCTTTTCCGACTTCGTCGCGCGTCATGTCTTGAAAAAGC
>DASSGE010000188.1:0-3658 GCA_035693605.1 Binatia bacterium | reverse complement strand
GGCGCCTCCAGGTTGGCTCTGCCTATGCGCTCGTATTCCGAGATGACCTGGGCACCCAGCAACAGCAATGTCGCCGCGAGATCCAAGCTCAGCAGTACCGCGATTGCCGTCGTCAACGAACCGTAGACCGGACCAATCTGTGACAGCGTGGTAAAGTACCACACGAGCACATGGCGGGTTAGCTCCCAAAGCAGTGCTGCCGTGACGCCGCCAATCAGCGCATGCCGCAGCGATAGCCTGCCAACCGGCATGACCAAGTAAACGGATGTGATAACGAAGATTTCTCCGCCGAATCCGAGCAGATAGAGAAGCACGCCAGAAACGCCGCCGAGGGGCCAGTTGCGCCCCCAAAAATCAACGCTTTCCCGTCCCATTGCCTGCAGGCTGCCGGAGACCAGCGTCACCAACAGTACGCCCGCTCCGAGGAACAAGATGTAGCAATAAGGAATAAGTGCAGAGACGAGAAAATGGCGCCGACGGATGGCGACCCGGTGAATAAAAATCACCGACATCGCGTTTTCCAGAACCGTGAATGCCAGGGAGCTGAAAAAGATCATGGTCGCCAAAAGCAACCAACCAATGACCTCGCGATGATTTACAAAGTTTGCCAGCTCAGCGACGACCACTCCGGATTGACCGGGAATCAGCCATTCCAGATAGCGGGCGAGCGTATCGAGCAACTCCGCCTGGTCGATGACGTAGGAGAGCCCAATGACGGTCAGAATCAGCAGCGGAACGATAGATAGCAGCGCGTAATAAGCCACACCTCCCGCCAGAAGCAGTCCCTGATTGGCCCGAAAGGCCTTCAGTGTCTGGATTGCGAAAGCACCCAGTTGCTTGGTTAGGACCGCTAACTCAAGACGACCCAATGACTCTCCTCCACTGTCTGCGATGCGAGCTTGTAGAAATCGGAACTCGTTCCCACCTGAGCCTCTACCTGCCCGTGAATTTTATCAGTATATTCCTAAAAGATCGCCGTTTCCCAAGTTTGCGCATCATTTTAGCCGGGTACTTTGTCTCGCAACTAACACTCGTTGCAACTCTATTCACATTTGTCTTTCCCACACGTCTAACGAATTGGCGACATCGCGCGAAATCTCTCAGAAACGTTTTTGAAGCACCGCCTATGGCACTTGCCTAATACCAGGATAAGATTACTATACCGCCAAGGATGGAAAAGTTATGAATGGAGATACCACCGCACCGCCGCAACTCTGCCCACATTGTGCCAACAGCATCGCCGCGGATGCAGAGAAGTGTCCTTATTGCGCGGCCGATCTGCCGTCTGAGTTCGCGCCGCCTCAGTGGCTCAAGCGCAACGAGACATCTTCCGAGCCTCGCCATCGGCTCAATCGTCTGAAGAAACTCCCGATCCCGTCCAAGTATATCTGGTCCGCCGCTATGCTCGTTGCTGTTTTGAGCTCCTTTGTCGCCGGCTTCTACCTACAACGCAGGGAGCTATCCTTGTTATTGCAGAACAACCAGCAACAGCTCAAAGCAAAAGATGTAATTATAGAAGGCCAGCAAGCCCAACTCGCGCAAGTGCAGCAACAGCTAACTGAGAGCTCCAATCAGCTTGGCGCCCTGCAGAGTAAACTCGACGAGAGCCAGAAAACGCTCTCGTCGACGCAGCAGCGGCTAAGCACCGCCAGCCGTGACACGGTGAATTCGAATGCGGCCCGGTCGGCGGCGGCGAGAAGAACCCCGTCGCGGGCGCAGGCGACGACTGCTTCGCCTACTCAGCCGGTGTCGGCAAGACGATCAGGCGAACCGGGAGTCTATGAAACCACCCAAGCAACCAAGGTGTATGAAAATCCATCATCGGCGGGGCGAGTCATCTCACAAATCGGCAGAGGCACGCGCATAAACGTTGTACGGGCATCGGGCGAATGGCTGGAAGTGCGATCGAACCGCGGCAATCCTCCCGGATTCGTGCGAGCCGACGCTGCCCGCCCGATCGTTAGAGCTAACTGAACATCCCTCGGCTATAGCCGCTTCCTTCCGTCATTCGCAGGCCCGGAATCCAGGTTGTATTTTGCCTTGCAAGACAGCGACGGAGGGTGAAGGGGAACGACGTCCGAACTCTCGCCGGCAACTTCCGCGAATCGACCCTACCGCCTAGTGATTGCGGAAGGATTACGGGATATGTCGAAAAAAAAATTTTCGAGATATCCCTCGATCACGTTTCTTCAGCAAAAGTTTCCTCTATAAAGATTACTGACCGAGTCGCCGACATTTAAACTCACCTATTCGCTGCGGGCTAATCGTTGTAATAGTCGCGGTCGTAGTCACGGTAGCGATCACGCGTGCTGTAGCCATAGACGTCGTACAGCGCGCCCAGCGTCCCGCCCACGCCGGCGCCGATGGCTGCGCTCTTGCCAACATTGGAATGAGTCGCCGCGCCGATGCCTGCGCCCGCCGCTCCGCCCAACGTAGCACCGGTCAATGTCCCGCAACCCGCCGCTGTAGACGCCAGCAAACAGCCTAGCAGTGCGGGCCCAAATCGCTTCTTGATAATGTTGCTCATGGGACACCTCCGCGAAAAATTAACCCTTCAACTCCTTTAAACCGCAAAATTTGTTCCACTAAGAAAAGCCGATTTTTAAAGCAAAATCGCAAAACAATTGTGACCGGAAAATTCTTCTAGTGAAATTTCCCTTCTTGCGGTCCGACAAAAATCCTTTGTGTCACAAAAATGGAATCGAATCGCACCGCTGGGACAGCAACTTCACGTGCGGTCCTGAGGCCAACTAATCGACATTTCGCCCACACAGTGAGCGAGCCGTAATCTCACCGCTCTTGGATGGATTGCACTCACCGCGCGGCGGTACTAGATTCGCAATGGTTCGATCAAACTGATGAGGTGACGTGAATGGAAATCGCTCTATACTATGCCCCCAACACCTGCGCACTCGCTCCCTATGTCACGCTGACCGAAGCGGGTGCCGACTTCGAGGCCAGGCCGCTCAATTTCCGCAGGCGGCAGAATTTCTCGCCCGAGTATCTAAAAATAAATCCGAAGCACAAGGTGCCGGCGCTTGTGGTCGACGGCAAGATACTGACCGAGAACGTCGCTATCCATCAATGGGTGCACCGGACCTTTCCCGGCGCGAAGATCCTGCCCGCCGATCCGTGGGACCAATTGCAGGCGATCTCGCTGCATGCGTGGTGTGCCAGCGGCATCCACCCCTATCTGAGCCGGATCAACAATCCGGCCAAAGTCTGCGACGCTGCGGGCGCCTCCGACAGCGTGATCAAATTCGCCACGGAAGTTCTGTTCGAGAACTTCCGGATCGCCGACGACATGCTCGCCGGGCGCGACTACTTCTTTGACCATTTCACCGCCCCTGACGCGCACTTCTTTTGGTGTTGCCGCCGCGCCACCCAGTTGGACGTGAGCATCACGGATTTTCCCAACGTCGTGGCGCATTTCAAGCGCATGCAGGAGCGCCCGAGCGTTAAGAAGCTGCTCGCTTTCGAGAAAGAGGTGAATGAAGGGTTTGCCAAGACAGCCTAGGCAATCGACTGAAACAGTGAAACGTTGGGAACAAAGCAAACCACGGAGCGATTTTCTCGCTGTAGCCTTGTATCTTCATTTTGCTGTGTCTGGATAAACGTATTTAATGTGAAACAGAGCGCGACAGACCGACTGTGCCTA
>DASSGE010000187.1:0-2496 GCA_035693605.1 Binatia bacterium | reverse complement strand
TTCCTTGTCGCTGGCACCGCTGCGCAGTTGCGCCTTTAAATCATGGCCGACGTCGGAAAACAGACAGGTAACGAATTTTCCGTCGGCGGTAATCCGCGATCTCGTGCAGCTCGAGCAAAATGGCTCGGTTACCGAAGCGATAACACCGATATCGCCCCGGCCGTCGATGAACTCGTAGTCTACCGACGGCGCGCTACCCTGGTCGCGGCCGATTTCGCGCAGGGGATAGCGGGCATGAATGGTTTCAATAATTTGTTTTTTTGCAACCAGCTTAGCCGAAGTCCAGTTGTTCGTGTTGCCGACGTCCATGTACTCAATAAACCGCATGGCGAAGCCGTTGGCGCGGCAGAACTCCACCAGAGGCAGGACGTCATCGTCGTTGACGCCGCGCTCGACCACGGCGTTGAGTTTGATCGGCGCCAATCCCGCCGCCTTTGCAGCAAAGATCCCCTCAAGCACCTTGTCGAGATCACCGCGCTTGGTCATGCGTTTGAATTTATCCCGATCCAAGGTATCGATACTGACGTTCACCCGTCTGAGTCCAGCGCTGGCGAGAGCGTTCACTTGATTCGCCAGGAGCGCGCCATTGGTGGTCAGACACAGGTCGTTGAGACCTTCGAGCTTCGATATTTTTTCGATCAACAGATGCAGATCCTGCCGCACCAGCGGTTCGCCACCGGTGAGACGAATCTTGTCGACGCCCCGTTCAATAAACAACCTGGCAATCCGGGTAATCTCCTCGAAGCTGAGAATTTCTTTCTTATTGATCCATTCGTACTCATCCAACGGCATGCAGTAGGTGCAGCGGAAGTTACACCGGTCGGTGACTGAGATACGCAGATCTTTGAGCGGTCGCTTAAACTTGTCGGTAAGCATTTAAGATAACTATGCAACAAAGGGTTAGGGGCTGCAAGGCAGCGAGTTTTCTCTGACAAATCATTGCTTTGCCGGATTTGGCCAATCTGTTATCCTGTCCGGACAGTGAGCCTGCGCCAACAACAAATCGCCGTCTTTAGCGGCACCTTGATCGTCATTTTCGGCCTTCTTGGCGCCGGCATCTGGCTGATCGCTCAACGATTGACCACCGAAGCTACGCTTCAAACCGCCTTATTAATGGCGCGCCAGGTGGAGATCGCCTTAGCCGATAGCCTGCGCGAGCGACCGGTCATCGTCCAACGCCAGCAACAAGCGCAAACTGCACCGTCGTCATTTTGGGGATTTCTCGGCAATGTATTCGACCGCGGCCGGGCAAACCCGCCGCCGACCACCACCACGACGACCCGCTATAGTGCGCCGCGCCATGAAGAAGTCCGCGGCCTGATGCGCGCGTTCGTCGATCGCAGTCCGAGTATTGAGGCCATGTGGGTAGTCAACGCGGAGGGGCAATTGCTTTACACCTCCGTTCCCGGCGACGGTGAGAAATCGCCCTCGACAGTTACGGTCATGGCTAAGTTGCGCCGTGGCGAAACTATCACCAGCACCAAACGGCAGGGTAAAAACGACTACTACGATGTCTGGGTGCCGCTGCAAATGCCACAAGGTGTGCGCAGTCCCGGCGGACTGCGGCTCTGGCTGAATCCCGCCGATTGGACTGGATTGCTGTCCGGGCTTTGGCGCCAACTGACATTATTGTTTGTCCTTGGCGGCGGTGTAGCACTGGTCGCGGCGTTTCTCACTACTACACTTTACACGCGGCGGTTTCGTTTGATCGCCGATACTCTTCGCCAAGCAGAAGCCGGCACCTATGCGGCCCGTCCGCAATACGGCAGCCAAGACGAAGTCGGCGTCAGCTTGGATTTAATTGATCGCCTGGTCATGAAACAACGCAAAAACGTCGGCGCGCCGGCGCCTGTGCAGCGTCTGGCCATCGCCGCGCGCACCCTGGCCCACGAAGTTAAAACGCCCCTCAATGCGTTGGCGATTCATCTCGAAGTGCTGCGCAATAAAGTTAGCGGCGATGGCGACAACGACGCCCAATCGCAGCGCTCGCTTACCGCCTTGGACTCAAGCATTCGCCAGGTTGACCGTTTGGTGCGCGAGTTCACCGACTACTCCGCGCCGGTAACCATGGAACGCAAGGCGATCGACGTCGCCCAAGTGTTGCATACGAGCTTGGAAGCCATCGGCTCGGCCTGCCAAGCGAAACAGATTAATCTCCTAACAGAGCTCGCCGCCGGCCCGTGGCAGGTCTCGGGTGATGCCACCCGCTTGCGCCAGACTTTCGATAATCTACTGCGCAACGCCATGGAAGCCCAGCCCGATGGCGGCGAGGTCGTGGTTACGGCCAAAACGGAGGGCACGC
Source organism: Binatia bacterium (assembly GCA_035693605.1). Classification (GTDB taxonomy): domain Bacteria; phylum Desulfobacterota; class Binatia; order UBA9968; family UBA9968; genus DP-20. The sequence goes on along the minus strand of DASSGE010000187.1, from coordinate 194 downwards.
AACTACTCATCGACATCAGCGACGCCGGCCCCGGCGTGCCGCCCGAGCAGCGCGCCGAAATTTTCGAGTTCGGTAAGACCACCAAAGCCACCGGCAGCGGTATCGGATTGCCGTTGAGTCAGTTGATCGTTGAATCCCACGGCGGCTCGCTGGTCTACCAGGAGCGCAACGGCAGCGGCGCGACCTTTCGCGTA
>DASSGE010000186.1:0-2668 GCA_035693605.1 Binatia bacterium | reverse complement strand
CCGATTGCAATTCTTTTAAGCCGCGCTAGAGTGCGGCGAATCAAAATAAATTGTGACGGCAGGAGGCAACATGAATGTCAGCGACTTCAATATCAATAAAACCGCGCTGTTATTTTTCGACATTCTCAACGGTTACGTAGCCGAGCCCGCGCCGGGCCAGCCGCGGGTGTTAAAACCGTGGATCCAGAATGCGGTAAAGCTCAGCAAAGCCGGCCGCGCAGCGGCATTGCCGGTATTCTTCGCCAAGGGCAACCACCGACCCGACAACGCTACCACGGCGCTGCTCCTCACAGATACCAACAACTCGCTTACGCCTTGGCCCAACGGCGAGGTCAGCAAAACCAAAATGCACGTCATCGCCGGCGACAAGAGTTCGGACGTGCTGGCAGACTTGGGACCATTGCCGGACGATTATTACATCGTCAAATACCGCTGGAGCGCTTTCTTTCAAACCTACCTCGATCTCGCTTTGCGCACCCGCGGCATCGACACGCTCATCGTCTCCGGCGGCTCCACCGATGTCGGGGTCACCTCGACTCTGTATTCGGCGCGCGACCTGGACTATAACACCATCGTCGTCAGCGACGCCTGCGGCACGTCCCACGATCAACGCGCCCATGACATGCTCATGGAGCTGGTATTTCCCCGCATGTCGCGGGTGCGCACAACGGCGCAAGTGATCGAGATGATCGACAAGGCCAATAAGTAACAGGGGGAGACCTGTTAACCATGAAAGACACGAACAGCACCAAGTGCGAATTTCTATTCTTCCGAAACCTTCGTGTCATTCGTGTTTTCGTGGTGAGTGGAAACGTCCCTTCCCCAATCAACAGAGTCAAATTCACTAGAGGAGTCAACAAGCATGGCAACGAACGGCACCGCCCCAGTCGGCATCAGCAAGAACATCAAACAGATCGGCCGCATGGATTTGCCCGGCGGCGGCTCCGTAGTGGTCGAAAATGGCTACGCCTACGTCGGCCACATGGACCCGCCGCACGGCACCTCGATCATCGACGTCAAGGATCCGAAGAATCCGAAAGTCGTATCGCATATTGAAATCCCCGAAGGGCTGCACTCGCACAAGGTGCGCGTTAGCGGCGATACCATGCTGGTCAACTACGAGCGCTACAAAGCCAAGCAAGAGCTGCAATCGGGGCTCAAGGTTTTCGACGTATCGAATAAAGCGAAGCCGCGCGAGATCGCCATGTACAAGACGCCGGGCAAGGGGGTGCATCGCTTCACCTACGACGGCCGTTACGCTTACATCTCGCCGACCGTCGACGGCTATCAGGGCAACATCGCCATGATGCTCGACATGAAGAACCCCGAGCGGCCCGAAGAAGTCATGCGCTGGTGGATGCCCGGACAATGGATAGCCGGCGGCGAGACGCCGAATTTCAAGGGCGCCGACACCCGCTGCCATCACCCGATCCGCCGCGGCGATCGCCTCTACATCAGTTATTGGCACGGCGGCTTCGCCATCGTCGACATTTCCGACCTGAACAAACCGCGCACCGTCAGCACCCTCGACTGGAGCCCGCCCTACCCTTGTCCGACTCACACGACGTTACCGCTATTGAATAAAATCATGGAGCGCGACTGGTTGATCGTTACCGACGAAGAGGTCGGTGAAAAATTGAATGAAACCCACAACGCCTTTCTCTGGGTCGTCGATATCACCAAAGAAGATCTGCCGCTTCCCGTCGCTACCTTCATCGTCCCGTTCGAGGGAAAATCGACAAGTCATAGCCGCTTCGGCGCCCATCAACCCGCCGAGCAAGTCTACGGCAACACCCTCTACGTCACCTGGTTCGCCGGCGGCCTGCGCGCCGTGGATTTCTCCAATCCGTATCAACCGAAGGAAGTCGGCTACTACGTGCCCAACCCTGGCAAAGGCCAGAACGTGGTGATGAGCAACGACGTCTTCCATGACCGAGACGGCAAGCTGTATTTAATCGACCGTTATGACGGGTTGGAAATAATGGAAAGTCAGGTTTAAGCGGAGCTTACACCGTTCAAGAGTTCAAAAGTTCAAGGTTCAATCGGACAACAACAGAATGTAAGCATCTTGTGGAGCCGCCGATGTTCTGACCTTGAACCTTTGAACCTTGAACCCTTGAACGGTTGTTTCCTATGAAATTGTACAACGTCGCCTACTCGGGAAATTCCTACAAAGTGCGCCTCCTGCTCGCTCAGTTGGGAATCCCCTGCGAGATCGTCGAAGTCGATATCTTGAAAGGCGAAAGCCGCACAGCTGAGTTTCTTAAGATCAATCCCAACGGCCGCACACCAGTGCTCGACGATGATGGCTTCATCTTGGCCGAATCCAACGCCATCCTTGCCTACCTGGCCAAAGGAACCCGATTTCTCCCTGACGATCGCAAACAATTCGGCCAGGTATTGCAGTGGATGTTCTTCGAGCAGTACAGCCACGAGCCGTTCATCGCCACGTCGCGCTTCTGGCTGCAACACAAACCCGACTCTGCCGAGAAATCCGCGCTGCTGGCATCCAAGCGGGAAGGTGGTTGGGCCGCGCTCAAAATAATGGAAACTTATTTAGCGAACAACGATTTCTTCGTCGGCAGTTATTCCATCGCCGACATCGCGCTGTTCGCCTATACCCATGTCGCCGGCGAAGGCGGTTTCCCGCTGGATGATTTTCCAAAGA
>DASSGE010000185.1:0-3722 GCA_035693605.1 Binatia bacterium | reverse complement strand
AATCTCGTTATCACTGCCGCTCACTGTCTACCGTAGCTTCCGCCTTGCCGCTCATTTATAGCCACCTTGAAGAAAAAACCTACCGCGATTTGCTGGGAGTATAGGGTAACGCGTAACCCAAAAATCTGGGCAGAGAGCGAGGCCAGTCGATCGCCGTTTGCTGACAAACACGCAAGATATCTAGCATTGAGCCACTACGCCGTGTCAGAGTTACGGGAGGAACAGGCAATGGAGTGACGAATATGAAACCGCTGTATCTAGACCCGGCATCGAAAAGACATTTTTCCTTCGGATTGGCGCTGATCATCTTGACGCTAGCGGGTTGCCAAAAAGAACAGCAGGTAAAAACCAGCCCCGCACCGGCGCCGACGGCCGCCAGCGCGCCGGCTCAAAATAATTCTGTGCCGCCGCAGTACTCGTATGCCGATGTCATCGAACGAGCGGGTCCGGCTGTGGTGACGGTCCATTCAGAGCGGCGGGTGCGGGCGCCGCGCCAATTCCCCTTCTTCGGTAATCCGTTTTTTGGCGATCCCTCCGGCGGCCAGCCCAAACGTCCTCAGGTGCAAATGGGCTTGGGATCCGGCGTCATCGTGCATTCGGATGGCACGATTTTAACGAACCATCACGTTGTCGATGGCGCCGAGCAGATCAAAGTGGAGTTATCGAACCGCCGAAGCTTCAATGCCAAGCTGGTTGGTTCCGATGCGCCGAGCGATTTGGCGGTGCTAAAGATCGATGCCAAAGATATTGCCGTGCTTGCGCTGGGCGATTCCGATCGCGTCCGGGTTGGCGACATCGCTCTTGCCATCGGAAATCCGCTCGGTATCGGCCAGACGGTGACCGCAGGGATTATCAGCGCTAAAAGTCGTTCCACCGGACTGAGCGACGGCAGCTTTGAAGACTTCCTCCAAACCGATGCCCCGATCAATCAGGGAAACTCCGGTGGCGCGTTGATCAACGCACGCGGCGAATTGATCGGCATCAATTCGCAGATTCTTTCGACATCCGGAGGGAATATCGGCATTGGCTTCGCCATTCCGTCCAATATGGCGCGCAATGTGATGGATCAATTGACGAAAACCGGCAAGGTCCATCGCGGGCAACTGGGCATCGCAATTCAACCCGTGACGTCGGAGTTGGCCGACCAATTTGGCCTAAGCGATACCCGCGGCATTCTGGTGGCCGGTGTCGCAGAGAATGGCCCGGCCGCCAAGGCGGGGATTCGGCGCGGCGATGTGATCGTTGCCTTTAACGGCCAGCCGGTCAGCGACGGCAATACGCTGCGCAACCAAATTGCAAGCACGCCTCCCGGTACGCAAGTACAGCTCACCGTTGTCCGTGATAAACGCGAACAACGGATTCCAGTGACACTGGGCGAATATCAGCCGCGCGCTTAGGCAGCGGCAAAGTGTTGGCCTCGCTATTTTTTGATCGCGAAATCCGCTTCATCGAAAACCTGGCGGATCTCGATCACGTCGCCGTCCTCGGCCGGGCAACGCTGCGTCCACTTCACTACTTCCGCTTTCGATGGAGCCTCGATCAACCAATAGCCGCCGAGCACTTCTTTGGTTTCGATGAAGGGACCGTCCGTGACCGTCGTTTTCCCTTTACTGAACGACACGCGGGCGCCCGTGCTCACTGGATGAAGGCCGTTCAATGACAGAATCTTGAAAACCCTGCCCAGTTCCTCGTTAAACTGCATCATCTGTTCTACTTTTTTCGGATCCGGCACAAATCCCGGGTCGGGCTTCTTGCCGCCTTGGTAGACGGCGGGAATCATCAGCATCATGAATTGCATTGTCTCTCTCCTTTGATTTTAGTGTCCTACACCGATAGTCGTTTGGCGCACTGAGTTTTCGACACGCGATCGTCGCGGCCTAAGGCGATCCGCACCCTGCTTGCCAAGTCTGCCCGTTATATCCGGAGAGCGAAAGCCGGCGCGAAGATTAATAGCAAGAAAAGACCTCACCCTTAACCGATAGCCCTAAATACCTCGGAGAATTCCGTTGACAGATTCGTCGTCGGCTGAATATAACGGGCTCAATTTAGCGCGGGAGAATTTCAATGCGTAGACATGGGACGGCGCTCGATCGGCGCCAATTCTTGCGACGGAGCGCAGCTCTAGGATTGGCAACGCTCTTCGCGCCTAACTTGGCTCCAAGGGCGCGGGCGGCATCTCGAGAGCGCCTGGTTATTTATCAAGGCGTCGGTTTGGACTCGCTTCATCCCTACGGCTACAGCGGCGGCGGCATCACAGGCATCTGGCGCCACGTCATCGAGCCGCTGATCCAAATGGATTATGAGCGCAACGAATACGTCGGCGTGCTGGCTCAGTCGTGGGAGTTTCAGGGGCGCAAGTGGATTTTTCATTTGCGTAAAGGCGTGCGTTTTCACAACGGCGCGCCATTTACCGCGAAGGACGTCGCCTACTCCATCGATAAACTGCAAAACGACAAACGCAGCTTGCAGGGCGCCTACGTCCAAGGCGTCGAGGTGGACACACCCGACGATTACACGGTTGTGCTGACGACCAAGAGTCCCAATGCGCTGTTGCTCACCAGGCTGGAGACCCGCTTCATTCTCTCGAAGGAGTACGGCGACGATCTCGACAACGCCACGGCCGGCACCGGGCCGTACAAATACGTCAGCTGGCAGCGCGGCGGCAATTTGGTGCTGCGGCGCAACGACGATTACTGGGGTGCGAAGCCGCAAATCCGCGAGGTGATTATCAAAGGCGTCAGGGAAGAATCGGCGCGCGTCGCGGGACTGTTGTCCGGACAGGCGGATTTGATCAGCAATGTGCCCATCGAAGACATCGACCGCATCGCCAGGCATGCGCGCAATCGGATCGAGAAAGTGATCGGTTTCCGCATGTATTTTCTCGGCATGAACGTGACGATGAAACCGTTCGACAACAAGCTCGTGCGCCAGGCGATCAACTACGCGCTCAATCCCCACGTCATGTTGAAGCATATCTACGACGGCCACGGCGCGGTGGTGAACGGCCCGCTGGGCTCGAATTGGGTGGGCTTCGATCCGAAGATCAAGCGCTATCCTTACGATCCGAACAAAGCGCGTGAGCTGCTGGCCAAAGCCGGGTTTCCGAACGGACTGGAGACCAAGCTCTATTTCGCGCCGGACCGCCACCTCAAAGGCAAAGAGGTTTGCGAAGTGATCGCCGATCAGTTGGGCAAGGTCGGCATCAAAGCCGAGCTGGTGGCTCAGGAGTACGCCATCTATTGGGGCAAGGACGGCGTCAACGGCGGCAAGCTGCCGTTTTACTACGCCGGCAGCAATGGCAGCGATGCCGACGTCTATTTCGAACAATATTTTCGCACCGGCGGTTCCAAGCGCATCAACTACAACAATCCGGAATTCGACAAGCTCATCGACGAGGAACAACGCACCGGCGATCATAAGAAGCGCATCGCGATTCTCCATCAGGCAGGCCGCATTCTCATGGAAGACGTGCCGTTCGCGCCGCTTTATACGCTCGCGGAACTTTACGGTGTGACGAGAAACGTGATCTGGAAGGGCTCACCGGACGGTAAGATTCTTGCCTCGGAAATGAAAATCAAAGGCTGAGCGGCTACGAGGATCGTTAGCAAGTTACAAGATCTGCGCCTAAAAGCGCGCAGACTCTCGATACAGGTGTCGCCGCAACGGTCATGGCCGCAGCGCGGCGTGTGATTAGTGAACAGTTTGGACAATGAGGAGCTGCC
>DASSGE010000184.1:0-3036 GCA_035693605.1 Binatia bacterium | reverse complement strand
GCAACACGTTGCCGACGAACAACGGTCCGCCGCCGCCGCGCCCAGTCGACCAGATCATCTGCCCCTTCCAGCGCGGATGAAGCAAATCTTCATAAGTTTTCGGCACTTCGTTGGGCTTCACCATGCGCGTGTTGTAGCCGATGGTGTGAAAATAAAGATTGCTCACGCCCCAGAATCCGTCGGCGTCTTTGAGCTCAGCCGGATACTCCGCCAAATGCGGCGAATAAAATCGTTGGAGAAACCCCGCGCGCCGGACCATGGTGGTAGTCGAGCTGCCGTCGACGACATCGACGGCGTAGCGCTTGGCCTGGTACTCGGCGAAGAGCTTTTGCGTCACCCGATCCGAGTTGCCGCGGAAATACTCCATCAGAATGAAGGGGTACTCCTTCTCGAAGGCATCTTTCAGCGGCCTAACCACTTGCTCGATGATCAGCGTCGTGTAAAAACTGAGCTTGCCCTCTTTCTTCGCGCCATCGACAAGTATCCTCTGGCGCTCGGCGGATTTGAGCAATGCGACATCTTCGACTGTGGCAGCGGCGCACAGCGATCCCATAACCGGCGCTAGACTGAGCGTAAACAGCAATGAAACGGTGATAAATTGAGGCAGCGATTTTTTCATCCAGCCTCCATGGCGACAGAAGCGCGGTTAAATTGGCCAAATCACATCTAGAAGATTCCGACCGTAGGAGCGTATGCCATACGCCCTCCCGCACGCGAGCCTAAACTCAAATCACTTCAAAAAATTCTTCTCAAAATAATCCACCCACGAATCGCCATCGTTCACTTGCGAGTCCGGCGTGAAATAGAGCGCCCGCTTGAACTTCCCGCCGCCGGGTTTGAGATCGACTTGCTTGGCGGGGACCTTCGGATGCGACGGCAGATAGTTGGCCGCTTGAATTACCTTCTGCCCCTCTTCCGACAGGATGAAGTCGAGCAGCAACATCGCCGCGTGCGGATGGGGTGAGCGGGTCACCGGCGAGATCGTGTTTATAGTTGCGGACAGCGGTTCCAGCGGCGCCCAGTCCACGGGCGCGCCGGCGCTCCGGCTGATATGCGCGTGGTGGTGAAAGATATGCAGCGCCAGCGGATATTCGCCGGCAATCACGAGATCTAACAATTGTCGATTGCTGGCGGTGCTCTTGGCGACGTTCTGCGCTTTCAATTTCTGTAAGTAGGCTTTCCCGGCTTCCTGCCCCATGGATTGAAAAATGTTGCCGATCATCATCGGCGCGCCCGAACCCCGGCTGGTCGACCACATCATCTGCCCCTTCCAGCGCGGATTGAGCAGATCTTCGTAGGTTTTCGGCACTTCGTTGGGCTTCACCATGCGCGTGTTGTAGCCGACGGCGAAGTAATAAACGTTGCTCACGCCCCAGTAACCTTGAGGATCTTTCAACTCGGCGGGATATTCGGCAAGGTGGGGCGAATAGAATCGCTGCAGGTAGCCGCCTTTTTTTACCATTGGCGCGGTCACCGTGCCGTCCATGATGTCGACTTCGTAACGCTTGCCCTGATACTCGGCAAACATTTTTTGCACAATCCGCTCGGAGTTGCCGCGGAAATGTTCGATCTGAATGAACGAATATTTCTTTTCAAAAGCTTCTTTAAGCGGGCGTACGACTTGGTCGATGATCAGCGAGGTGTACCAAGTGATCTTGCCCTCTTTCTTGGCGCCTTCGAGCAAAACCTTCTGGCGGTCGGGCTTGTTATAAAGCATGACTTCGTCCACGGTCGCCGCGCCGCAGGTCGTGCCGATACCCATCACGAGCAACAAAACGACTATGCTTATGTTATTTAAATTGCGCATCCGCTGTCCTCCAGTGGGTCTTGTAATGACCGGGTCCGACCTTGAACTTTCGAACCTTGAACCCTTGAACAATTATTTCAAAATCGCCTCGGCGAATTTTCCCGCGGGGACTCTAACCCGGATGTACTTATCCTCGAGGTGGTTGCGCAGCCGATGGTACTCTTGCACCGTAATCGTGTCCTTGGCCGCGCTGACGCCGATCTTGTTGAGCCACTTGGTGTCGACGTCGAGACGGCGCGAGCCATTCTCCATAATCTTGCCGTACCAATCCTGTCCTTCACGGCTAAGAAACCAATTGACAAACACTTTCGTGGCGTTGGGGTTAGGCGGACTCTTGATAATACCGATGACGCCGAAAGAATTGCTCGCCGGCAGCCCTTCTTTCGGCGCCGGCACCGGCTTGAGCGGCAACCCGGCGTCGACAAACGGATCTGCCTGGCTACGTCCCAGCCCGAACGCCATCGCCACCTTGCCTTTGGCGAGCGCATCGGCGAGTTGTCTCAAATCACGCGTTAAAAAAAGATCTTGCTGGACCAATTTTTTGAGAAACTCCTCGCCTTTGAGATCCCACATGAACGACCAGATCGATTGCCCCGAACTCGGCACGCGCGGGTCGCTGAAACCGATCTTGCCTTTCCACTTGGGATTCAAGTAATCGTCGAAGGATCTGAGCTCGTCCGCTTTTGCCAGGCTGGTGTTGTACCAAATCCCATGGGTAGCGACGTCGGCGAGAAAAGAATATAAAAATCTGCTCGTGCTCACGTTGTCTTCCCAAATATGGCCGCCCCACCACTGCTTGGCGTCTTTCACTTCGGGAAGCACCCAGTACGATTCCAGCGGCTCTAGCATGCCGTCATGGGTCAATCCCACCGCCGTGCCCGTGCCGCAGATGATCGCGTCGAAATAATTCACGCCAGCCTTTTTCTCGGCTGCAATGCGGCTGGCATTCTTCGGTCCCGGCGCGGCGATCAGCTCCGCTTCGATGCCGAACTTTTGTTTGAGAACGATTTCGAGCTCCTTTCGCAGCTCGTTGGACGGCGGGATTGCAATGACGACCTTCGCTTCCTTCCTGGCCGCTTCGACGATCTTGTCCCATTCCGGCGGCCGCTTGGCTTCGGCCGCCCGAAGCAGCGACACACAACTCAAGCTAAACAGCACCGCCGCGAGCAGAGCCTGCACTTGTTTCCCCATATGCGTTTCCCCGTTTCGTTTTTCAAAGGCCGTCCATG
>DASSGE010000183.1:0-3630 GCA_035693605.1 Binatia bacterium | reverse complement strand
AGGCTCATGTGGCATCACTTCGACCACGCGCTCGGCTCGGCAATAAACGCCTCCGCCGTCGGCGCCGGTGGACGCAATCCCCGGGAAAAACTCTCCGTCGATTAATCCTTAGCGCGAACCATCAATGCGAGGCAAATCAGTCGAGAACTTGCCGGCCTTTGACCACTAAGACCTTGCAGCCGGGCCCCGGCCGATAATATTATCGGCCGGCGGTTGGGCTCGCGGAGGCCGTTAAAATTGGCTTGCTTCACGTCCTCGAATTACGACCGGAGACGAGAAAGAGAGGTGCAATACCACGACAACGCGGCTTTTAAAATCGGTTGAGAATCCGTTTGGCCAAAAAACTTAAGGGAGAAAACACATGACCGGCAAAAGATTCAAATGGAACTTGAGAGTAAGCGTTGTTCTCATTGGCATGCTAATAAATGCAATCATTTTATCCTCAGGCGCCGCAGACGCCGCCTCCGACAACGATTGCAGTCAACTGCCCAGCTATTCAGCGTTGAAGTCGGCCCTCACCACCGCTCGCGCTGCCGGCAACGGCGGCTTTCACCTTGACATGTGGGGCACTATCGTCAATCGCGACGGCGTTGTTTGCGCCGTTGCCTTCACCGGCGCCGATCGCGGTTCTGAATGGCCGGGCAGCCGGGTCATCTCAGCGCAGAAGGCAAATACAGCCAACTCGTTCAGCTTGCCGGGCCTCGCCTTATCCACGGCAAATCTGTTCGCGGCAGTGCAGCCCGGCGGATCACTGTACGGCTTGCAACACAGCAATCCGGTCGACACGGCGGCGGCATACCAAGGTCCGTCGGCCAATTTCGGCATGCCGAATGATCCGCTGGTCGGCAATAAGATCGGCGGCGTGAACGTATTCGGCGGTGGCTTGGCGCTCTACAACGCCGCTCACGTACTAGTCGGGGCGATTGGTGTCAGCGGCGACACTTCGTGCGCGGACCATAATATCGCCTGGCGCACCCGTCACACCCTGAAATTGGATTTTGTTCCTGGCGGAGTTGGTCCGGCCGCTCGCCCTGACAATATCAATTACCAGGGATTAGTGCCGGTACCGAGCCTCCAAGCGGACTTCTCTCATCCAATCTGCAAGATCGCCGGGGTCGACAATGTTTCAGCGATAAGCGCCGCATTGCCGCCAACGCAGTAGATTAATAAAAAGACACGATAAGCGAAGGAATCGGGCCGGACTGGCATCAACATTTAATTGCGACGTCTATGTCTAACGCCACGCTCGCATGTGTGGCGTTAGACAGGACCCTGCCGCATTGAAATATCGATGCTGGCTTATCTTGGGATGACTGCTCGCAGCACCTGTTGTTGATATATCCCGCCAGGCGCAGCGAATCGGCTTCGCGAAATCTATTTCTTATACAGCTTGTCGATATAGCCGCTATCGTCGAGTTCCTTGATGAAGCGCAGATCGGCAAAGTCTTCGGGCTTCGCTCCCTTGGCCTTCGGGTCGCTCGCTAAAATAGTCTTCAATCCCTCCAGGGTCGGATACTGCTTTGCCGGCAGTTTATGCTCCGCAATGGCACCGTCATAGGTTCGGTCGAGCAACTGTTTATCCGAGATCGCTAATGACTTGGCCAGCACTTTCATCGAGGATTCGCGGTCGGTCTTGAAGCGGTGCACTGCTTCCACGTGAGCCTTGATATAGCGGCGGACGACATCCGGCCGCTCGCGGATAAACTTGCGCGTCGTCGCCACGCCAGTCGCCTGATAGGGCAGGCCCAACGCGGCGATGTCCGCGAGCATATTGAACCCGCGCATTTGCGCTTGATACATCGCCGGCGGCGCCAGCACGGTAGCTTGCACGCGCTTGGTTTCCATAGCGGCAAGCCGTTCGGTCAGCGATCCGACTTGCAAGATCGCCACGTCCTTCACAGGCACCAACCCGAGCCGTTGCAGCGCGTAGCGGACAATGAAATCGGATGCCGAGCCGAAGCGGCTGATCGCCACGGCGCCGCCTTTCAATTGTTCCGCGCTCTTGATTTCCGGACGGCTGAGCATCCAGTAATCCAGCGTCACGTTGCCGCCGGCGATCATGACGGTGTCGGAACCGCTCATGGTCGCATTTATGACGCTCGGCCCGGCGGTCTGGGATATCGGCGTGTCGCCGCTGATCAAAGCCGCCACCGCTGTGCTGCCGCTGTTCATATAGATCAGCTGCACGTCAAGCCCATTGCGCGCGTAAATCCCGGTGTCGCGCGCAACGAACGCCGCCGCGTTGTCCGAGGTGATGCCGACATAGCCGACGTTGAGCTTGGTGAGCTGGGCCGGCGCGTCGACGCAGTTAAAGCCCGCGGCGAAAACAAATAATGCTGTTAAGCGAACTAATTTCGAGCGCATCTTCGACGACTTCCGGTTCCGATGGTTTGAACGATTTGAACGGCTTGAACGTTTTGAACGCGTTCACTAAATCCCATAAAACCTTGCCGGATTGTCGGACAATATTTTCCGCGCCAGTTCGGGCCGCACCTTGCCGCTCTTTTCCAGCGACCGCAGCGCGTCGATCTCCACCGACATGTCGACATGGCCGTAGTCGGTGCCGGTCATCAAGACATTTTCAGTGGAATACTGGGCGATGTATTCGATGTCGTCGGTGCTGCTATAGCAAGAAACGTATAGCCGATAGGTTTCGAAAAAATTCTCCGGCAGCTTGCGTCCTTCGGCGCGCCGCTTGATGTCTTTGAACACCCAGGGAATCCACTGCGCCGAGGCTTCGATGAAGCCGAAGCGAAGCATCGGAAATACGTCCGGCAGCTTGCTGGTAATCACCGCGTGGCAGGCGCCGGCGGTGTTGGCCGACATGCTCCAGAAGCCGGCGCCGTAGCCGATGCGCTGGCGCGTTATGTCCAAGCACGCCGGATTGCCGTTGCCGATATGCATGCCAATCGGCAGATCGAGCTTGGCCATCGCTTCGTAAAGCGGATAAAAGTAGGGATCCTGGATCAGGCGGTCGCCTTCGAAGGGCCGCATCAGCACTGCAACCGCGCCGTTCTCTTTGCACCAAGGCAGCATGTCGATGGAATCTTGCAAGCTCAGCAACGGCAGCACGCAGACCCAGCGCAAGCGGCCATTGCCCTGCCTCCAGACATCAGCCATCCAACGGTTGTAGGCTGTGCAGATCGGCACTTCGAACTCGGGCTTGTCGGTAACCTGCTGGATAAAGATCGTCGGATACATCACCTGGATGTCGATGCTCATCTCGTCCATATGGCGAATGCGCGCCGCCACATCTTCGAGATGCTGGGCTTCCGGCGGCACGACCATGTCCCGGCCACTGGCCCGGGCGAGCGCCTCGAAGTCCTTGGGCTTGATCACATGGCGCACGTGGCCGCGAATTTTGCCGTCGACCAACCAGAACTGACGGTCGGAGTTGTCGCCGGGATCGACTAACACCGGCATGAATTTGCGTTCCGACGGATCACAGTATTCCCAGGTCCGCGGGCCTTCCATCACGTGAGCATCAGCATCGATCGTTAGCATCAAAATCCTCCTGCCAGCGGGAGTGCTACTCAATCAACCGAGGTCCGTCGCTGCGCTTTGCTAAATTCGTCGTTTCCAGCATGGCGGCAAATCCTCCTTAACCCATTGACCCGAATGATTTCAAAC
>DASSGE010000182.1:0-3233 GCA_035693605.1 Binatia bacterium | reverse complement strand
GGTGCATGCCGACGATGCAAATTATCCGTCGCTGGGTCGTTTCCATATCACTCGTGCAGCTAAACTGAACGATAACCTCGGTAATACCGGTCGTAAATAGCGCTTTTCACTCCCTGGCGCAACGATCTAATCTAGCCCGTGTGGACTTTCCCCAGCGCATGGACGGCGTTCGAATATTTTAATTGTTGCTCAGGGTTCATTGAGCCGTCGTCGGATCGCTTCCGGCCGTGACATAGCACACTGGCATATGGGTCGTGTTGCGGCCGAAGCCGACTCGGCCGGCGGCATCGATAAGAATTAAGCCAGCCGTGCTGCCGGTCAACTCTGCCAAGTTATCCAAGGCCATCCCTGCAGCTTCGGTGGGTTCGATGCCGTCCTGGAGCAACTGCACGGCGTCACGTGCCATCAAAACACGGATGATCGCTTCACCGTAACCTGTACAGGAAACCGCACCGAACTTACTCGCATAAGTACCGCAGCCGATCAAAGGCGAGTCGCCAACGCGCCCGGGAAGCTTGTTGTAGACACCGCCGGTGGACGTCGCGGCGGCAAGTTTGCCATGCTGATCGAAAGCGACGCAGCCGACCGTTCCATGCTTGTGGTCCCAGCGCTGTTTTTCACCGTCGACGATCAACGCGGCCGGCTCGCATTCCGGAAATCCGACGGCACGCGCAAACAGCGATGTTCCTTCGCCGGCGATCAAGACATGCCGGCCGTCTTCGAGCACGCGGCGCGCGAGCTTAATGGGATTCTTGATGCGCTGCACCGCCGCTACGGCACCGGCGCGCAACGAGGCGCCCTCCATGATCGCCGCATCCATCTCGACTTGACCCAAACTATTAAGGGTCGACCCGGTGCCGGCGTTGAACAGCGGATTGTCCTCAAGGACGACCACCGCAGCTTCGGCCGCATCGACAGCGCTGCCGGCAGCGCGAAGAATCTCCCACCCCGCCAGCGCCGCCGCTTTGCAGCCCTCAAGCCGCACCGGGAGACTGTCGTCTGTGATCGGCCCGGCGCCGCCGTGAACAATGATCGAAGGTTGAAATTGCGTCATAAGATTTCTTCTGGCTCCCTCGGAATATCTCCCGCAAAGGCGCCAAGGCCGCAAAGTTCGGAGAACGAAGGCGATATAGGTTGGTTCTAATTGTTTTCTTTTCCCTATGAACTTGGCGTCTTTGTGCCTTGGCGGGAAAATTTCCGAATCCGAGTTTAGTGAGTATCTGGGTCACCATCAGCTCACGCCAGTTCCCGGAGCACTGCTCGGCAGGGCGCGCCGTCGGAGCCGGCGATTTTCACCGGCGGGCAGAAAAGTTCGTAGCGCCCTGGCGGCACCTCCGAAAGGTCGACGCCTTCGAGCAATATCACCCCGTGATCGAGAAACGCACGATGCACCGGTACCTGCTCCGTAGCCCCGGCAGCAGATAAATAATCGAGGCCCACCAGCTTTACACCTAGATCGACCAAAGCTTTGGCCCCCTCGACGGAAAACGGCGCAAAGTTGGCATCGTAAACACCCTTTTTCAAGAGCTGCGAGTTACGGGTCTTGAACAGCACTCGAGTTTCGCCCTGAACGTTGGCCTTCGCAACATCTGCGGCAGTGATATGCGTACCCGGCTCGGCGGCGCACACCCGCGCCGGGCCGATAAAAGTCTCGAGCGGCAAAGCCTCTATGGTGATGCCGTCCGGCAAAAAGTGGAATGGCGCGTCGACATGAGTGCCGGCATGGACGCTGGTGTGAATCGACGACGAATTGTTACTGTCGCCCTTGCTCATGCGCTTGCGTCCGATCAGTTCCAGCGGCTGCGCCGTCACCCAACGAATCGATTCCGGTGAAAGGGTCAAAGAGATATCGTAAAGTTTCATACCAGCAACCTCCCAGTGAACAATTCTATATAGCCGGTCAAATCGAAGGGCAACAGAAGCGGCTTCCCCGACAAAATCTCCTTTCGACCATTGCGCCTTGGCGCCGCTGCGAGAGATCTTACGATTCCGAATCATTGCCGGCACTGCATCACCGGCCCAGATGAATCGCAAAGTTCCCCGCG
Organism: Binatia bacterium; assembly: GCA_035693605.1. Classification (GTDB taxonomy): domain Bacteria; phylum Desulfobacterota; class Binatia; order UBA9968; family UBA9968; genus DP-20. The sequence continues at coordinate 1,188 of DASSGE010000182.1, read as the reverse complement.
ACTACACTAAAAATTCCTGTGATGACTTTCCAATTGACCGCCTCAACGTCGCGCAGGAATAGCGCCGCGAAGATCAGCGACCAGACCGGGTAACTGGCGGCGATCGGCGCGACGATTACCACCCGACCCAAACTGATTGCGGTAATGATGCAAAGGATCGAAAAAGTTTCGGACAAGCCAGTGGTAAGAAATGGCCACAAGGCTTGGCGATGCCACACCAACCGCTGCGAACGAGGCGAGACTGCCAAATAGATTAAGAAGCCGGCGAACGACACCAAGCCCATGAGCGCGGAGAAAAACAACGGCTCATTGGCCATGGTCAAAACATAACGCCGAATCGGATGATTCATGCCGGTGAGAAAAGCGGCGCCGATGGGCAGCATGAGATGCCAGCGGCGGAAACTGGCGATCTCGCGCTCGGGCTTCCACGACACCAGAACGATGCCCAACACCACGAGCAAGGTGCCCAGAACGATCAGCGTCGAAGTCTGCTCCCCCAAGACCAAGATCGCGATGGTCGCGCTGAAGAGCGGGCTGACCGATTGCAGCGCGCTGCTGCGTGAAGCGCCGATCTTCTCGACGCCGGTGTACGCGAACAAGCGCACGCCCAACTGAAAAATCCCGACTAGGGTAAACAGCAAGACGCCGGAGAGCGGCACCGCGTGAACGCCGCCCGTGGCGAACACCGCCGTCCACAGAATCACATTCTGCATGAGAATCGACGCCAGCGTCACCGTGGTCGGCGTCGAAAAGCGCATGCCGGCGCGCGCCGAGACCAGCGCCATCGCGTAAAAGACCGAGGTAATCAGCGCGAGAATTTGCGCGGTCGCTTCCGAGGTCATAGCTGAGCGATCACGCGGCGGCGGCGGGTAGACTAAAGTCCTGACCAGAATTTGTCATTCCGGCGTAGGCGGAATCCAGGTTTTCTTCGGCCTTGCAGCCCATGCGAACATGGATGCGCGCTGAAGGTTATCCTGAGCCCGGTCGAAGGGCCGGCATGACATAGCTTCGTTTCGCCAGACTTTTAGACCTCAACTCTTGGCCAGAGTGTGACGAAATTTTTCTCGATATTCGTTACTGTAGAGCCGCGGAAAGTTCTCCGGGTAGGCCTCGCCCGGCTCGACTTTCAGCGTGACGAAGACAGGGCCTTCAGCCTTTAGAATCTCCGGCAGCTTCTGTTCCCAATCG